>NZ_JBSFHA010000103.1:0-38878 GCF_053596855.1 Streptomyces sp. NPDC001617 | reverse complement strand
CTCAACTCCCTCGCCGACTACCTCACCAAGGTCGGAACCACCGGCCAGAAAGCAGAGTAGAACTAACCCTCAGGATTTCTGGCGCAGCACACTAGGTGTCGCCGGGTCCGCATCGGCTACTTCTTCCGCACGCAGCCCCTTGTAGACGCGGTTGCGCAGCGCAGAACCATGACGACCCGCAGCGCGGACGTGACCGAGTCCAGCAAGACGCCCGACCTGTCAGGGCCCGGCGACCGCCCGGACGGGGACGCGGGTTGAACCCGCGATTGCCGGGATGCCGCAACCAACGATCCTCCGTGCACCACCAATTTCGCGGTTGACCGGGAGTCGGTCTGCGCGCTCGGTCACCAGATGGCCACCACGCCCATCCGAACAGCCCGAAGAGGAGCGCCCGTACAGGGTGCCGTACTGCGTGGCGTCGTCCGGGAGTCATGAGCGGATTCGGGTGGGGCATCGGACGACCGGGCTTGACCGGTGGTTCGAGGAGTCACGGGTCTTCAGTTCGCAGGATGTAGGGAGGGGGGAAGCCGGCGCCGGATCTCTCCCTGTACGCGGCAAGAGACAAAAGACCAGCTCACAGCCCTGCAGAGCAGAACCGCCACCGACTGTAAACCTGAGACCTACGCATTGCGATACACAGACCGCATATGCCCGATTGGGCCCGAATCCCAAGGTCAACCAAAACAAGAAACCCCAGGTCAAAGACTTGGCCTGGGGTTCACCACGGAGCCGCCTTCGAGATTCGAACCCGAGACCTACGCATTACGAGACCATGAGCGTTTGTGTTGCAGTGTGCTGCCCGAATGCCGCCGGATGGTGTCGTGCCTGATCGGATCCCATGCGTCGGGTTGGCCCGTGCTACCTTGCGATGCACCGTCCGAAGGCGTCTGTCCACCGTCTCCACCGGCAGGGTCGCCCGGTCAGCTACGCATCACCCGCCCCATCGCTTCTGGCGGAACCCCTGGCAGGGGCGGAGCCTGACATAAGGACGACTGTCCATTTCCCACAAGGAGCGAGCGCGGACCGATCAGGAAGGCCGAGCCGCATAGCCAACGTCTCCACGCAACCAGGGGATTGACAGGTCGTCCACGCGCGGCTGGTCGGGAACTCGCTTGTCCGCAAGGAGGCGTCCGGGGTCGTCGCCTGCATCACGCCCCGGAACCTACCGCTGCCGCTCGGCCGACGCGGGCTTCCACCGCGCACTGCCCCTCCCCGACCTGCTGGTCGCCGCCACAGTGGAACTGAACCGGCGAACGGTCTTCCCTTACGACGGAGACTTCGACATGATCACCTCCATCACCGGCCAACCCACCGAATAGGTCGTTCCGCCCGGCGGTGCCGACCGATGAGTGTCAGTCCAGCAGCCATCGACCCGTGGCTGCCGGGCCTGCGTCCAGGTCATCGCGGACCGACCAGCCCAGATCTTGGCGGAGGCGGCGGAGGTAGGCGTCCATCTGGACCAGTCGGGCCAGTCGCTTCCCCGCAGGCGGGAGGTCCCCGTCCGGAGTCGCCCGCCTGAACGCCCCGCGCATCCGCTACGTCCCCGAATTGGGCGAACACTCGTGGCGGGCCGTTCTCGGCACCATAGACCGTCTACAGAACTGTAGACGATGAACGGCGGTGAACCACCTGGTGAATGGGAGGCGCGATCCGATTGACGTCTGGGCTGACACCCTTTGATCGAGCCACTTCAACCGGGACGGAACCGCCTGGCGGTCCAGTCACGCGTGGCGGCTACCTCGTCAACTTCGTGGCCTGCTGGGTTGCGGGGTCCGTCTGCTGCATCCGCGGGAGCGGCTGTTCGGCCCAGATGACCTTCCCCGCCGGCAGATAGCGGGTGCCCCAGCGGTCGGCGAGCTGGGCGACTAGGAACAGGCCCCGGCCGCCCTCGTCGGTGTTGGCCGCAAAGCGCAGGTGCGGGGAGGTGCTGCTGGTGTCCCAGACCTCGCAGATCAGCGTGCGATCGCGCAGGAGACGGACTCGGATCGGCCCGGTGGCGTAGCGGATGGCGTTGGTGACCAGTTCGCTGAGGATGAGTTCCGTGGTGAACACGGCCTCTTCCAGGCCCCACTGCACCAGCTGTCGGTTGGTCCGGGACCGTACGTCGGCCACCGCGGCGGGATCGGAAGGCACCTCCCATGCCTCCATCCGGTCGTCCGCCAGAGCGCGGGTGTGGGCGACGAGCAGGGCGATGTCGTCGGTGGGGTGTGCGGGGAGCAGGGCGTCCAGCACGGCCGCGCAGGTCTGTTCAGAGGTCAGCTGGCTGCCGGTGAGGGCGGCGCGCAGGAGTTCCAGACTGTCGTCGATGTCGCGCCCGCGGCGCTCGATGAGGCCGTCGGTGTACAGCACCAGCCGACTGCCCTCGGGCACATGCAGATCGACGGCCTCGAACGGAAGCGCCGCAAGGCCCAGGGGCGGCCCGGCCGGTACCTCGGGGAAGTGCACTGTCCCGTCGGGCAGGACGAGAGCGGGTGGAAGATGGCCCGCGCGGGCCATGGTGCAGACCTGGGTGGTCGGGTCATAGACCGAGTACAGGCAAGTGGCGCCGGTGATGGCCGACGGGCCGTCACGGCCGGTCTCCTCCTGGTCGATGCGGGCGACCAGGTCGTCCAGGTGCCACAGCAGTTCATCGGGGGCCAGGTCCAGCGCGGAGAAGTTGCGCACGGCCGTCCGCAACCGGCCCATGGTGGCCGCCGCGTGCAGGCCGTGTCCGACGACGTCGCCCACCGCCAGCGCGACACGGGCGCCGGACAGGGGGATGACGTCGAACCAGTCGCCGCCCACCCACTGGGCCGGCAGGTAACGGTGGGCGAGGTCGACCGCGCTCTGTTCGGGCATGGCCCGCGGCAGCAGGCTGCGCTGCAGTGTGACGGCGGTGGCGTGCTCACGGGTGTAGCGGCGGGCGTTGTCGATGCTGAGTGCGGCGCGGGCGACCAGCTCCCCGGCGAGGGACAGGTCGTCCTCGTCGAACGGCGCACGCTCGCGCGACCGCCAGAAGTAGGCGATGCCCAGGAGGACGCCCCGGGCGCGCAGTGGGGCCACGATGCGGGAGCGGATGCCCGCGTCGAGGATGGCGCCGGCCCGCTCGGGGTCCTGGGCCCGCCATTCCCGGACGGTGGCCAGATCCGGTTCGAGCACGGGCTGCCCCTTCTGGAACGCCTGGGCCTGAGGAGTGGTGGGGCCGAGTTCGAAGACCTCGCCGAGTGGGATGAAGGGATGCCTGTCGTCCATGCCGTGGACGGCTGTGCGGCGCAACCGGACCCTGCCCCGCTGCGACGGGTCCTCGTCCCGTAGCGCGCTCTCGGCCAGATCGACCGCGGCGAAGTCGGCGAACCGCGGTACTCCGACCCGGGCCAGTTCCTCGGCCGTCTTGGTGAGGTCGAGCGTGGTGCCGACCGCACCGCTGGCGTCGTACAGGAGTTTGAGGCGGCGGCGGACCGCCTCGGCCTTCTGGGACAGCAGACGCAGTGCGGTGGAGTCCCGCAGGGTGGCGACGCTGCCGGGCGGTCCGCCGCTGCGCCCGGTCGGCCAGCTGTTGACGACCAGCAACCGGTCGCCGACCGTCAGGACCTCGTCCCGCACTTCCTGCCCCGGCGCCAGCGTGTCACTCACGGTCGGATCGAGTCCGATCTCGGCGAGTCGCCGCCCTTCGAGTCGGTCCGCGGACAGGCCGAGGAGCCGATGTGCCTCGCTGTTGATCACGGTGATGCGCCCCTGAGCGTCGCAGCCGACCACACCCTCCCGGATGCCGTACAGCATGGCCTCCCGGTCCTGCAGCAGGCCCGCGATCTCCTCCAGCTCCAGGCCGAAGGTGCTGCGCTTGAGCCTGCGGGCGAGCAGGAAGGAGGCGCCGACTCCGATACCGAGAGCGATACCGACGTAGATGCCGAACGCGGTCAGCTCCTGCCCGAACTGGGCGGCCGCCCGGGTCTCGGGGATGCCGGCGGAGACCTCGCCGACAAGTCGGTGACCTGGTCCGGGCGCGTAGATCGGCGCCGTTCCATTGGCCGAGCGGCCGGTGGCGCCCGTGTCGATCCGTACGTGCGGCTTGCCGTCCTGCACCACGATCGGCTCGGATACCGGTCGGCCGATCAGTGCGGGGAGGGGATGGGAGTGACGGATGCGGTGCAGGTCGATGACGACGACGTAAGACGCGTCGGCGTCGCGGGCGATGCGCTGCGCCACCGTCTGCACGACACCCGACGGGCTGGGGGCCGTACCCCTGGCCATCGCGGCGCGAACCTGTGGATCACGCGCCGTCGTCTGCGCGATCGACACGGCACGTTGCTCAAAGTAGTCGTCCAGCCGCCCCCGCTGAGTGAACGCGAACAGCGTGAAGCCGATCACGCTGGTCACCGCGAGGATCACCAGCTGGGCAAGGAGGATCCGCTGCGACAGCCTGCGCCTGCGGGCATGCGGAAGGCGCAGCCCCCATCGGCGCCAGAACCGCTCGAGCACGCCGCCACGACCCTTCATCAACAGGACGGTCGTATATTGATTCTCTCGCAGCCTGGGGACCACCTGCCATTTGCGAGCCCTCCTGGCCGGTCGGGATCTCTGCGAGCCCGTCGCACCGCGGCCCATGGTCCGGGTGAGTGGGTCTCTGTCACGGCGGCGGTGCAGCGACGCGTGGAGGCGAGGATGACGGCGAGGGCGCGGATCCAGGAGTCACAGGCGCAGCGGACAACGGTCGGGGTGATGAGCAGAAAGATCAGGCTCATCACCTTGATCAGCGGGTTGATGCCGGTCCCGCGGTGTTTCCCTGAACGGGTTGCCGACAGCGTCGCCGGTCACGGTGGCGGTATGCGAAGGCGAGCCCCTGTCACCGTGGGGGCCCTCCTCGACCAGCTTTTGGCGTTGTCCTTGCCGGCGCCGGATTCGGCGAGCAGGATCGCCATCAGGACGCCGGCGGCGACTGCGCCGACCAGGTAGGTGCCGAGCGGGGCGTAGCCGATGGCGACACCCAGGGCGACCGGGGCAGGACCGCAAGCAGGCCGGGGGTTGCCAGCTCACGCAGAGCGTCGATGGCACACACGTTCGACAATCCATTCGAACGCGGGGTGCTGGTTGCCGTCCATGATCCCGAGCGGGCGCGGAACTGCTGGCGTGCTCACACTGTGACGCCAGGCCCCGAGCCGCGCGTGACACCTGTCAGGACCGGACGGTCCCGCCACTGATGATCGTCCCATCGAAGATGGTCGCATTTCGCCCGTCGGCGGACGTCTCCCACGGTGGCGGACACCGGGTTGTCCGGCGGGGCCGCGTCGCGGATCTCTCTGATGACCCAGGGGAAGTTGGCGCCGAGCGAGCCCTCGTCGGGCTTCTTGGCGTCGACGATGTCGAGGTTCTCCGCCGCCTTCGCGCAGTCGAGGGTCTCCTCGACGCTGTCCGGTGATCTTCGAGGTGGCTGGATCACTCCGGGACCGGTGATCCGGGGGCGCGAGGTGGCGGGGCTGAAGCCGTGGGAAGTCGACGAAGAGTTGTGGGCAGTGGTCGAGCCGCTGCTGCCCAAGGTCGAGCGTCGGATGCGGCATGCTGGCCACCAGGGACGTCACTGCCATACCGAGTGCCGCGGCGCAGTCCTGCTCTGGAACATCCTCAGCTACCTGGGCGCTGGCGCCACCAGCATGGTGCGGGCGCCGATCCGCTCGGCCAACAGGCCGAGCGGGACGAGCAGAAGAAAAGCCACAATGCCGACAGCGGAACCGGCGACGGTGAGGTTCGGCAGCCCTACGTACCGGGTCAGGATCACGACGGAGAGACCCAGGTATGCGCCCGACCCCAGGCCGTCGACGAGTGCGACGACGACCGGGGAGGCGAATCGCGGTGCGGTGGAGAGCCCAGCCGCCATCAGTAATACTCGTGCATCAACTCGTGGGACCAGTCCGGCTGGCGAACCTCGCCCCGGGCGGCGAACTCCGTCATGTATGGCTTGATGTCCAGCACGGGAGTGCCGTCAATGGCGTCCAACCCGCGTATGAACAGGTCGGTTCCCTGCACCGTGAGCAGTTCGCAGCGTGAGACCCCCAGCCGGTTGGGCCGGTTCTTCACTCGCTGGGCCAGAACGCCGACCTGAGGCCAGTCGGTGTTGCCACGCGGATGGCGGGCGCCTCGGTGCGTCTGCTCGGGGGCGACCTTGTGGAACAAGAAGACCACTTCCAGGTGGCTGAAAGTGTCGAGGCAGGCCACGGCGTCAAGCCCGAAGACGCTGGAGTCAAGTCGGATGATGGCTTCCACCCCGCCCCAGTGGTCGTCTGTGATCTCCTGGCGGGGGCTGGAGATGACACCGATCGGCACCACTTCGTAGCTTGCCCTGTTGGGAGTTGTCATCTCACTCTCTCTCCGCGTTCTTCGGACATGTAGCAGATTGTGTCGAAGCAGGCACGTCGAGATCAGCGAAGGCATCGGCGAACGGCCGGAACAGGCTGTGACGTTCGCACTCCTTGGCCCAGCCCCGCAGCACGGTCATCCCCCGCGCGCGGGCCCGGGGGGCCAGTTCCGACACGAGTCGGCTCTTGGCGATCCCCGCTTCGCCCGTGACATCGACGACGACCGGACCGCCCTGTCCCAGATGTGCCACCCGATCCAACCGGCCGAGCTCCTCATTCCTGCCTACGAACAGTGCTTTGCTCATCGGCTCGTCTGATCGGCGATCATCCTCAACCACGACGTACTCTCCTTGGGCACCGGAGCCCGATCACAGCCTCGGCTTACGCTTCGGCCGGAGGACAACTGGCCTCGGCGCGAAACGGTACGGTGGTGGGGAGAGCAAAGCATCGGTGAAACCACCTAGCCGCGCACTGATAGGCGCTGTCGACCCACACCAGCTTCAGCAGCCGGCCCGGCTGGTCCATGAACGTCTGGGTCTGATGCAGGTTCGGGTGACAGGTGCGGTCACGCGGCCTGGAGGGCCGGTGTGGTCATGACGGTCTCGAATTCGATGGGGGTCAGCCGACCGAGCGAGGTCTGTCTGCGCCGCCGGTGGTAGGTCCGCTCGATCCAGGTCACGATCGCGATCCGCAGTTCTTCATGGGTGGCCCAGACACGGCGGTCGAGGACGTTCTTCTGCAGCAGACTGAAGAAGGACTCCATGGCCGCGTTGTCGCCGGCAGCTCCGACCCTCCCTATCGAGCCGGCCATCCGGTGGCGGTCCAGCGCCCGGACGAACTTGCGCGAGCGGAACTGGGCGAGTTCAACCGGTCGTTGCAACACCGGGCTGTAGTGAGCGTAGCTGCTCCTGGAAGACCTCGGCCGGGGTCTTCCAGCCGAGGATCTTGCGGGGTCGGTTATTGATCGCCAGGGCGACGGCTTCGAGGTCCTCGGCGGACCACCGGGACAGGTCGGTGCCCTTCGGGAAGTACTGACGCAGCAGCCCGTTCGTGTTCTCGTTCGTGGGTCGCTGCCAGGGCGAGTGCGGATCGGCGAAGAACACCTTCGTCCCGGTCTCGAGCGCGAACTGGGCATGCCCGGAGAGTTCCTTCCCGCGGTCCCAGGTCAGTGTCTTGCGGAGCTGCTCGGGAAGCTTCGTCATCGACACCGTCAGGGCAGTGTTCATCGCGACGGCGCCGTAACCGCCCAAGGCCGGGCCGTTCTTCACGGGCGGCACCTCGCCCCAGCCCTCCATCCTCGGCAGATGCACCAGGAGGGTGGATCGGCTGCTGCGCTCGACGAGCGTGCCGATCGCGGACCGGCCCGTCCCGATGATCAGATCGCCTTCCCAATGCCCCGGGACCGCGCGGTCTGCGGCCTGTGCAGGACGTTCACTGAGGACGACATCCGCGGTGACATGCCCTTGCGGCCTGTTACGTGACCTCGACCGAGGCTCTCGAAGCGCCCGCCCGGTGCGCAGGCAGGCGACCAGCTCACGCTTGAGTGCACCACGGCCCTCGATGAACAGCGACTGATAGATGGCCTCGTGGCTGATGCGCATGGACTCATCCTCGGGGAAGTCGGCTTTCAACCGGTGCGAGATCTGTTCCGGGCTCCATGCTGTCGCCCACCGCCTGTCTTGCCGGTGCGGCTTGTTCAGCCCTTTCCACGCAGGCGTCTGCGGTCCTGCGGCGACCGTCCCGTCAGACCGGTGAACGTTCCCCGACAACCTCTCCTGAACGTACTGGCGCAACCGGTCGTTGCCCAGGAGCTTCGCGCTCTTCGGGCGCTTGGCCGCCTGCTGAGCCTTCCACTGGGCGACCGTCGCGCGGTACTCCTGCTTGCCGCTGCGCGTGGCGGCGTTGCGGCGCAGTTCGCGCGAGATCGTGCCGGGGTCACGCCCCAGGGCGCGGGCGATCTCGCGCACACCCTTGCTCATCGCCCTGAGGATCGCGATCTCCTCGCGCTCCTCGAACGTGAGGTACCGGCCCGAGGGCTCGGCCAACGAGATCGGAGGCATGCCGCCAGCGTGACGAAACCACCTCGCACCCACCGGCCACGACACGCCGACCGCCAGCGACGCCTCGGCCGTGGTGACCCCCGTGGCGATCAGCCGCCAGAACTGGCGCTGCACGACCCGAGACGGATCAGGCCGCCCCGGCGAACGCATCGCCGGCCGCAACGCACGGTCAGCGCGCCACTGCCGACGCCGCCCCTCCGGAACATCGCTGGTCCTCAAACTCCACTCCGCCGTGGCCACGCCGCACACCTCCGAGATCAGGGTGTTGCGACGACCAGTTGAATCCACCCTGCGATCCGCGATCACTGTGCAGAATGCAGCCGTCGACGTCACCACGCCGGGCCACGGCGTTGTCCAGGGCGGTCACCGCCAGGCGGGACTTCATCCGCTCGTCGATGGAGTAGCCCACGATCCTGTTGCTGAAGGCGTCCTTGATCGCGCAGAGATAGAGCTTGCCTTCGCCGGTGGCGTGCTCGGTGATGTCGGCGAGCCACAGCCGGTTCGCACAGGTCGCGGTGAAGTCACGGCGGACCAGGTCGTCGTGCACCGGCGGGCCGGCCTTCTTTCCCTTGCCGCGCTTCTTGCCGAACACGCTCCACCAGCGGTTGTCCCGGCAGATCCGCCATGCAGTCCGGTCCGCCATCACAGCCCCCGCGCCGCGCGCTTCGTCGGCGAGGAAGCGGTAGCCGAACTCCGGGTCGTCACGGTGCGCGTCGAACAGCGCGTTCGCGCGATACGCCTCCTCCAGCACGGCGTCGGTCACCGGCTGATCCAGCCAGCGGTAGTAGGGCTGTCTGGCGAGCTTCAGCACCCGACACGCAACCGTGACGGGCACCCCGTCCCCGGCCAGCTCCTTCACGAGCGGGTAGATCCTTTTCCCGGCAGATGCGCCTGCGACAGATAGGCCGCGGCCCGCCGCAGGACCTCGTTCTCCTGCTCCAGCAGCTTGATCCGCCGACGCGCTTGTCGAAGCTCTGCGCTCTCCTGGCCGGTCGTTCCGGGCTTGGTCCCGTCGTCGATGTCCGCGCGGCGCATCCACTTCCACAACGTCATCGGATGGACTCCGAAGTCGGTGGCCACCTGCTCGACCGTCACACCCGGCCCGCGGTTCTTCGCGACCCGCACGACGTCCTGGCGGAACTCCTCCGGATAAGGCTTGGGCACAGCGACATCCTTCCCACCCGCCCCACAGGGCAAGCCAGTTCAGATGTCACCCGATCGTGCGGCAGACCCTCTTCAGCAGCGCGGGGGCGGCCTTGGAGTCGTGCATGTCGGCCGTGGTCACGGTGACCCTGAGGAGCAGACCCTCGGTATCGGTCAGGACGTGACGCTTGCGCACATCACGTGACTTGAGTTCCCCCGAGTTTCGTAGAGTCCGGTGATTCCGCCTATGTCGCCGCCAAGCACGTGTGGAGCGAACCGGGACAGAGCTGTCCGCTTTGACGCCTTCTGAGCCGGTGGGTGCAGCTCACCCGGTGATCAGACCGCCGACTGGTGATCTTGGGATCTCGCTTCCGACTTGACCCCGAGCCTCTCAGCAGTCAGTCATGGCGCCACTGGCGGTGTTCGGCGTGGCGTGCTCGACGCAAATCCGGCGGGAGGACTGGCGGCGTTTCGCTTCGCGCCAGCCGTACCGCTCGCTCAGCGGGGCGTCGTCATCGTCGAGGCCCTTGGGTTTCTTCGGCGGGGCCGAGACCTGGCCGGGGAACTCGTTGGCCAGGCCCCGGTATCCGTCGTCGACCTCGGCTTTCACGCCGGGATGTTTGTGGAACTGCTCGGCGATGCCCTCGGTGCGCAGGGCGGTCTGGTCGTGCATCCGGCCCGGCCGTTCGGCTCCCGACCACAGGG
Source organism: Streptomyces sp. NPDC001617 (assembly GCF_053596855.1). Lineage (NCBI taxonomy): Bacteria > Bacillati > Actinomycetota > Actinomycetes > Kitasatosporales > Streptomycetaceae > Streptomyces > Streptomyces sp. NPDC001617. Next base: position 28,641 of record NZ_JBSFHA010000103.1, on the reverse strand, counting down.
TCCGGCCCTGTTGGTCGCTGATCGTGGTGGTCTTGATGGTGTTCTGTTTCCGCTTGCCCGAGACGAACGCCCGTCGGCCGGGACGGTTCGCTTGCGGGCGGCGGACCTGGGTCTCCATCCCGTCGATCCGCAACGTCACCTGCTCGGCCTCCGCGTAGGCGAACACGTCCTCCAGCGTGCGCAGCCGTACTCCGGGGCGGTCAGGCACGGCGAACCCGCGCGCGGCCAGCAGCGGGCGGACCTCGCTGATCGCCCGGCCGATGGTGGAGGAGCCCACCTCGTAGATCACGCCCAGCGCCGCATGCGTCAGCCCGGTCCGCAGATGGACCAGCGTCACCAATACCCGGTCGATGAAGACCAGTCCGTACTTCGGGCCGGCACCGATCTCGCGTTGCCGGGCACCACCGCGCCGCTCATGGCGTCCCGACTCGCAGCGTGCTTCCCAGCGTGGCGCGAGCTCTTCGATCAAATCGCCGAGATGTTGGCGCGAGATGCCGCAGAAGGCATGATGAGCCATGGCCGCGCGGGCCTGCTTGATGTTCACACCACAAGAACCCGCGCGGCCATCGACACGTCACGACCTGCTCGGGCAGGAGGTCAAACCCGGTCGAGGGGCCGATGCGGCTCGTCCGGGAGCTCCACTGTGATCGTGTCGCCGGGACGCACCACACCGCCCACCTGTACGACGCTCATGATTCCTGCCTTGCGCACGATGTTCCCAGCCTCGTCACGGCCGACGACCTTCTTCAGCAGCCCGTCCTGGAAGTTGTCGATCTGCAGGCAGGGATTGCGCAGGCCGGTGATTTCCACAATCGCCTCGTCGCCGATGCGCAGCAGTGTCCCGACGGGCAGGCAGAGCAGGTCGATGCCGCTGGTGGTGATGTTCTCGCCGAGCGCACCGGGTGTCACGTCGAATCCTTCTTCGCCGAATTCGGCGAAAAGCTCCTCTTGAATGAGGTGGACCTGGCGCAGGTTCGGCTGTGTGGGGTCCTGCGCGACACGCGAGCGGTGCTTGACCGTGACGCCGGCGTGTACGTCTCCCTCCACACCGAGCCCGGCGAGCAACATGATGCTGGGCCGGTTGGGCTTGGTGAACGAGTACTCGCTGTTGCTGCTGACTGCCGTCACCGTCCCGCTCATCCCGCGGACCCCCTGTTCAGTAGCGATGGCTCGCCAAGAGCCTAGCTCGCAGTTTTCAGCGCGCGCGGCGTCCTGCGATCAATCGCGGGTCAGACCGTTATGCTTCCCGGAGTAAAAGGGCTGGTCGGCGGCGATCCGGTCGATCGGCAGGAGCGTCCCGTCGAGCAGGACGTACGCCTTCCCCGAAGCAGCCCGGACGGCATCGTCGAGGGTCGGTGCGAGTGCGGCCAGCAAGTCGACGGCTTCTGTGATGTAGCGGTAGACCGTGCTCGTCCCGATCCCGAAACCTGCTGCGAGTTGGCCGTACGTGGTTCCGTTCCGCAGATGCGCCAACACCAGCAGGGCTTGACGCCCGACCGGGAGCCGACGCCAGCGGCTCTTGATCCGGCGGCGGTGTTCGCGCAGGCGAGCGGCGAGGAAGGACAGGGATCGACTGGACACGTCCAGCCCGCACGGGTACACAAGCACAGAAAGCCTCGGGCGGTACCGGGTGATCTTGGTCGTGAACCCGTCTACCAGGGGCTTCACCCATCTGTCGAACCCACTGTCCAGCTCACAGATCAAGTTGGCAAAGGCTCAGACGCCATCCGCTTATCGATGGCGGGGCTGGTCTGGTCGAACAGGGTTCCTGTTCGGGTGATCGCGCGAGAGTCGGCGCATGACAGCAGGGCCTCTTGGTAGGTCGGGGGTGCGAACCAAACCGATCACCAGGAGGCCCTGTTGCCGCAGTCTTTCGCGCTCGCGTGTGTGGAGTCCAACTCGCCGTCCCTGTCGTGTGACTGCCTCGCGCACAGGTTCGGCAACGCGGCCGACGGGCCAGAGCGCGTGCGGTGTTACGGCTCTGACATGACGGATTGCGGAATGGCAGGTCATCCGGGCGGTACTGCCGGTGCCCGCGTGGCTTGAAGGACGGGGCGGCCGACCGGAGAGCTATTGCCACCGTGTGATGCTGGATGCCGTCCGCTATGTGGTCGACAACGGCGTCAAGTGGGCCAATCTGCCTGTGGACTTCCCGCCGTACCGGCGTGTGCATGCGTTCGCCCGCCGCTGGCAGGTGACGGGTCTGCTCGCCGAGCTCCACGACCGGCTGCGTGACCGCGTGCGGGACAAGGAGAGCCGCTCACCGGACCCGACGGCCGCGATTGTGGACTCGCAGTCACTGCGGGCAGCGGCGAACATCCCGCGCTCCACGTCCGGCTGGGACGGCGGAAAGAAGGTGGGTGGCCGCAAGCGGCACCTGGTGGTGGACTGCCTCGGCCTGGTCCTGGCCGTCGTGGTGACCGCGGCGAGCGTGCAGGACCGCGACGCCGCCGTCCCGCTGCTTGAGCGGTTGCGACAGATGTACTTCTCCATCCGCCTGGTGTGGGCGGACGGCTGGTCGACTGGGCAGCCGAGAACCTCCACCTCACCCTGGAGATCGTCAGACGCACCGACGACACCACGGGCTTCGTGGTGCTGCCGCGCAGGTGGGTGGTGGAAAGAACGCTCAGCTGGCTGATGCGTTCGCGCCGCCTGGTGCGCGACTACGAGACCCTGCCCGTCATGCACGAGGCCATGGTGCTGTGGTCGATGACGATGCTCATGAGCGGCCGCCTGGCCGGACGCCGCCCCGGTGCCTTCAGCCGGCCGGCACCACGAGCGCGGTGAACACTCCCGGCCGCACCTGCCGAGCCCACCCCCGCTCCACCAGGCGTTTCGCCTTCGACCGCAGCCCCTCGACCTTCGCTGGAACCACCTGAAGCCCCAGAGCCCTGGCCAGCTGCTGACAGCGCATGCCCTCCCTGCCCGCTTCCGACTCCAGCACCGACTCGATCCGCTGGTAGTCCGGTGCCAGGACCGACGCCGTCATGCCGTCGGTCCGGTGGAGCACCACCGACCCGGCCACTGGACCTCGCTGCGGCTCCTCGACCACGGAAGGCGGCTCGGCCAGCACCTCGGCCACCGTTGCACGGGCATCCACCAGCCGCTGAAGAGCCCGCTCCGCCTCGCCGAGCGCGGCCTGCACCCGCTCGGCCTCCTCCTGCAACAGCGCGATCTCTTCCCGCACCTTCTTCTCCCGGGCTTCCAACAGACCGAGCACCGACGGCACCAGCCACCTCCACGAGCGACGCGAGCCAACGAACCGTCCGCATCTCTCCCACCGCCGACCGGAGGTCATGCCCACCCAGCCCGAACCAAACGATCACGTTCGGAAAGCGGATGGCGTCTCAGTGAGGCAGTGCGAAGTCATCACGTGCGGGAGCAAAGGGGATCAATTTGAGGACGCCTTCGCGAGCATTGACCTTCACGATCGGGCCGCTTGGAGACGCCTCGGTGCCCCAAAAACGGCGCCGTATGGCTGCCGTACTGCCCACACCGAGCGATCGAGTAGCGACGAGACACTTATGGGTGGATATGCCCTTCGCTGACGAAGCCGGCGACGATCCGGATGACGTCGGTCGGCCTGGTCGTGACGCCCCCGATTCGACCCACCGCAGTGTTCGCGTCAAAAGATGGTGCCCTGACCTGGGGTTATGCGAGCGTCGGGCGACATGACCCACTACGGCTGGTTCGACACCAACGCCTTGTGGCGCGAGGTCTTCGGCCCCCTCGAACCCGGCGCCGACGGACGCGTTCTGCCCGACCTGTGGGACCCGGCCACCGACCGCGCCACCCGCAGTCCCTACGTCCAACTCCCGCCCGGTGGCTTCCTGTTGCTGCATGGCCCCCTCCTGCTGCGCCACTGGTTCCCCTTCGACCTGACCGCCCACGTCCTCCTCTCACCAGGCGCCCTGCGCCGCCGCACCCCTGAAGCCGACCGCTGGACGCTCCCCGCCTACGAGCGCTACGAGGTCGAGACCGACCCGGCCGGCACCGCCGACGTCCTGGTGCGGGCCGACGACCCGCGCCACCCGGCGTGGAGCGGCTGAGCCGCCCCAAAATCTGATCGACGTATTCCTTTTATATGTACGCGCATATAGTTACAGTGGCTCCATGACAACCTCCTCCAACGCTTCCGTCGACCCCGTCCCCCTCAGCGCCTCGGTCCGTGCCCTCCTGGACGGCAGGAACTTCGCCGGCGTCGCCACCCTCGGCCCCGACGGCGCCCCGCAGAACTCGGTCGTCTGGATCAAGCGCGAGGGCGACACCGTGCTCTTCTCCTCCACCGGCGGACGCCAGAAGGTGCGCAACCTCCGCCGCGACCCCCGCGTCAGCCTCACGGTCTTCGACCTCGCCGACCCCTACACCTCGGTCGAGATCCGCGGCACCGCCGAGATCCTCCCCGACGAGGCCAAGCGGCTCCCGTACGAGCTCTCGCACAAGTACCTCGGCATCGACCCGCCAGCCGAGAAGGACGACGAGGTCCGGGTGATCGTGCGGGTGGTGCCGCGGAAGATCATCGGATTCTCCGCCTGAGGCTTCCGGCCCGCGCGCACTCTCCTGTTACCGCCGGGTTCCGCGTGCGTCCCTCCCGCCGCGCGACGAGACTGTAGGGCGCCGGTTTCAGCGGCGCGTCCCGTGCCGTGCCGGCCGCCCGGCACCGGGAGGTACTCCATGACCACCGCCTCAGACATCATGCACCGGGGCGCCCAGTGGATCCCCGCCCACGAGACGCTCGACCGCGCGGCCCAGCTGATGCGCGAGCTGAACGTCGGAGCTCTGCCCATCAGTGACCAGAACGAGCGGCTCTGCGGCATGCTCACCGACCGCGACATCGTCGTCGGCTGCGTGGCCATGGGCCACGATCCGGCCCAGGTGACCGCCGGCGAGATGGCCCACGGCACCCCGCGCTGGATCGACGCGGGCGCCGACGTCGGCGACGTGCTCCGGGAGATGCAGGACCACCGGATCCGCAGGCTCCCCGTCATCGAGAACAAGCGGCTGGTCGGCATGATCAGCGAGGCCGACCTGGCCCGGCATCTGACGGAGGACCAGATCGCCGACTTCGCGCACAGTGTCTACGCCGGCACGACGACGGGCTGACCGCCGTATCGGACCCTCGTACCTCAGAGCCAGCCGTTGCGCCGGAACCCGCGGTGGAGCGCCAGGCATATCGCCGATATCACCGCTATGACCAGGGGGTACCCGAACTTCCAGTGCAGCTCTGGCATGTACCTGAAGTTCATGCCGTACAGCCCGCAGATCATCGTCGGCACGGCGATGATGGCGGCCCACGCGGTCATCTTCCGCATGTCCTCGTTCTGCGCGACCGTGACCTGCGCGAGGTAGGCCTGCAGGATCGAGTTGAGCAGTTCGTCGAACGAGGCGATCTGCTCCTTCACCCGCATGAGGTGGTCGAGGACGTCCCTGAAGTAGGCCTGTATCTCCGGGGCGACCACGCGGATCGGTCGGGTCGCGAGGTCCTCGATCGGCCGGGCGAGCGGCACCACGGCCCGCTTCAGCTCGAGGAGTTCACGCTTCATCTGGTAGATCCGCCCCGGGTCGGTCCGCGCGCCGTTCTCCGCGAACACGTCCGACTCGACCTGGTCGATGTCCGCCTGGACCGAGTCCGTGACGCTCAGATAGTCGTCGACCACATGGTCCGCGATCGCGTGGAGTACCGCCGCCGGCCCCTTCGCGAGCTGAATCGGATCGGACTCCAGCCCCTCGCGCAGGGGGCCCAGCGAGCCGTGCATACCGTGCCGGACCGTGATCACGAAGTCCTCGCCGACGAACACCATGATCTCGCCGGTGTTCACCACCTCGCTGGTCGCCGTCAGCTTCTCGTGCTCGACGTAGCAGACTGTCTTGAACACCGCGAACAGCGTGTCGCCGTACCGCTCCAGCTTCGGGCGCTGATGGGCCTCGACCGCGTCCTCGACCGCCAGTGGATGCAGGTCGAACAGTTCGGCGATGCCCGCGAACTCCTGGTCCGTCGGCTCGTGCAGACCGAGCCACACAAAGCCGTCCCGGCTCTTGCGCACCCGCTCCACGGCGTCGACCAGATCGCCGCTGCCGGGCACCCGCGCGCCGTCCCGGTACGTCACGCAGTTGACCACCGAGGAGCCCAGCGGGGACCGGGCCGGGTGGCTCAGGTCGACGCGTGGGCGCCGCCGGGCCAGCCGTGCCACCTTGCGCAGGCCACCGACCCTGCCGAGGCTCGTGACCTTCCGCAGATTCCCTGCCATGGACATATGGATCTCCTCGCGTGGATCTCCCCGGGTCAGACGCACGACCCGGCCTCGGGTACCGGGTTCCTGCGCTGTGGCGCGTCAGTCTGCCAGGTCTTCGTAAGCGCCGGGTGAGGCTGTGGGAACAGAAGGTTCCGCTTTGTTCCCGCCTGTGGACAACAAGGTTGCCCGCGGCGGGGCCGGTCACACCGTCGCAGGAGTCGCAGGACTTGTAGGAGAAGTCGCAGGCGCCGCGTCGCCCGCTCCCGGCAAGCCGGACAACTGGGATGATCGCGGCATGACGCGATCCGACGGGTATCTCCTCGACAACCGGCAGCGCGAAGCGGGCGAGCGCTTCGACGCCTTCGCCGCTCTCTTCGACCCCACGACCTTCCGGCACCTCGAAGGGTTCGGCATCGGCCCCGGCTGGCGCTGCTGGGAGGTCGGCGCCGGGGGCACCTCCGTGGTGTCCTGGCTGGCCAAGAAGGTCGGCCCCACCGGAAAGGTCGTCGCCACCGACATCGACACCTCGCTCCTGGCCTCCGCAGCCCGTCCGCCGGTGGACGTCCGGGTCCACGACGTGGGCGTCGACGAGCCGCCGGGGGAGGGCTTCGACCTGGTGCACGCCCGGCTCGTCCTCGTCCACGTCCCGGACCGCGAACGGGCGTTGCGGTCGATGATCAAGTCGCTGCGCCCGGGAGGCCGGCTGCTGCTGGAGGATGCCGACCCCGCCCTCCAGCCCCTGACCTGTCCCGACGAACACGGCGCCGAACAACGCCTCGCCAACCGCCTGCGGCAAGGCTTCCGGCAACTCCTCGCCGACCGCGGCGCGGACCTTTCCTACGGCCGCCGCCTCCCCCGTCTCCTCCGCGAGGCCGGCCTGCGCCGAGTGGAGGCCGACGCGTACTTCCCCCTCACCTCCCCGGCCTGTGCCGCCCTCGAGTCCGCCACGATCCGCCAGATCCGCCCCCAGCTCGTCGAGTCGGGCCTCGCCACGAACGAGGACATCGAGACCCACCTTGCAAACGTCGCATCCGGAGCAATGGACCTGGCCACGGCCCCGATGATCTCGGCGTGGGGGCGGAAGGGGTAGGGCTGCGGGGGAGGAGGTTAACGTCTGGGGTGTCTGGGGTGTCTGGGGTGTCTGGGGTGTCTGGGGTGTCTGGGGCGCTTGGGGCGTCGACCTCGGCCACGGCGCCCGTTCACCCCAGCCTCGGAGGCCTCCCGCCCACCTGCTCGACGGCTCGCGCCCCCGCCCGGCACCCCTCCCGCGCCGCGTCCTCCGGTGCCGCCCCGGCGAGCAGTGCGGCGAGGAACGCGCCCGTGAAGGCGTCGCCGGCTCCCGTGGTGTCCATGGGGGTCGCCGGAACGGCGGGGACGTGAGCTGACACCGCGCCGGAGCGGGCCACCAACGCCCCGTCCCTGCCCTGCTTGGCGACTACCAGCGGGATGTGTCGACTCAGCTTGGCGGCCGCGTCCGCCGCGTCGGGCAACCCGGTGAGCAGACACGCCTCGTCCCGGCTCGGCAGCAGCAGATCCACCCCTTCGACGAACTCCAGGAAACGGCCGACGCCCAGCCGCGCGAGGAACCCGGCCGACGCGGGGTCCAGACTCACCGGCACGCCACGCGCCCGTGCGGCCTCGAGCGCCACCGCCACCAGCGCCCGGCTCGGCTCGGAGAACAGCAGGTACCCGGAGAGATGCAGTCGGGCCGCACCGTCCAGCAGCGCGTCCGACCAGTCACCGGGTCCCAGCCGCAACGAGGCCCCGCTGTCGGTCAGAAACGTCCGCTCGGCCGCATCACCCGCGTCGACAAGACAGATAACCGTCCCGGTGGCCGCCTCCGGATCGACCACGAGCAGCGGCCGCACTCCGCACGCGACCAGCTCCCGCTCGTGCCAGTCCGCCGAGTCCGTTCCGACCCGCCCGAGCAGTCGCACCTCCGAACCGCCCCAATGAGCCGCCCAACAGGCCACATTGGCGCCTGCCCCACCCGGCACCGTCCGGATCGCGGCAGCCGTGTCCGTCCCCGAGGCCAGCGGACCTCGATGCCGGGCGACGACATCCGTGATCACGTCTCCGACGACCAGCAACGCCCCGGTCCGCGAGCCGTGCGGGGCCGCCGGCTCAGCCTGGAACTCCGAGCCGGGCGAGCCCGCCCACGCGGCCTCGGACGGTGAGCTGGGAGAGCCCGCCAGCGCTGCTCGCGACCGTGAGCCCTGGGGACCCGTCACAGGGTCGGATCCAGCGCCGCCCGACCCGACCGCGTCGCCGAGCCCCACCCCGCCCGACCCCGTCGTCACGCCCCGGCCCAGGCCGCCGCGATCCGCGAAGCCAGCCTTACGTTGCCGCGCACCGCCGCCAGGTTGGCGGTCAGTGAGGCCCCGTCGGTGTGCCGTACCAGGTAGTCGAGCAGGAACGGCGTGACGGCCTGCCCGGTGACGCCCTCCGCCTCGCACGCGTGCAGGGCGTCGGCAAGCACGCGCGCGTGCAGCTCGGGATCCAGCTGCTCCTCCTCGGGCACCGGGTTGGCGACGATCAGCGCCGACTCGGGCCCGTCGAGCGCGTCCTGCGCCCGCATGACGCCCGCCACCTGCTCCGGGCTCTCCAGGGTCCACTCCACCGGATGCCCCGAGTCCGACAGATAGAAGCCGGGGAAGCGGTCCGTGCCGTATCCGGCCACCGCGACCCCCAGCGTCTCCAGCCGCTGCAGCGTCGCCGGCACGTCCAGGATCGATTTCACGCCGGCGCACACCACGGTGATCCGCGTCCGGGCCAGCAGTCCCAGGTCGGCCGACTCGTCCTGTGTCACCGTCCACTCCCGGTGCACCCCGCCGAGTCCGCCCGTCGCGAACACCCGCACGCCCGCCAGCGCCGCCAGCAGCGCCGTCGCCGACACCGTGGTCGCTCCGCTGGCCGCCGACGCCACCGCGAGCGGCAGGTCCCGGTGCCCCAGCTTGCGGATCCCGTCCTCGTTGGCGACGCGCTCCAACTGCTGCTTGTCCAGGCCGACATGGGGCCGCCCGTCCAGCACGGCGATCGTCGCCGGAACGGCGCCCTCCCGCCGTACGACGTCCTCCAGCTCCAGCGCCACCTGCAGATTCCGTGGGCGCGGCAGCCCGTGCGCGATGATCGTGGACTCCAGGGCCACCACGGGTCGACGCGCGTCGACCGCGTCGCGTACTTCTTCGGAAACCACCAGCACCACGCGCCTGCCTCCTGTCGTTCGTTCTTGCCTCATCCTTGGCGAACGGCGGGCCCGATCAAACCCTTGCGGTGTGTGGGGGACGACACGAACCTGGGGTGCATGACGGACAACACGGCACGTCTCGACCACGTCGTCCTCTGGGTGCGCGACCCGGTGGCGTCGGCCGACTTCTACGAGAAGACCGTCGGCATGGAAGCCCTGCGGCTCGCCGACTTCGCCGCGGGCACGGTGTCCTTTCCCTCCGTACGGCTCAATGACGAGACCATCCTCGACCTCATGCCGCTCACCACGGCGGAGCGCATGAGGATGCTCCCCGGCGCCGCCGACAGCTCGGGCCATCCGGTCAACCACGTCTGCCTGGCCATGCCCGCTCATGACTTCGAGGAACTGCGCGGCCGACTCGAGGAGAGCTCGGTGCCCGTCTCTGCCATCGGGTACGACTCCTTCGGCGCCCGCGGAACGGCCAAGCGCAGCTTCTACTTCCGCGACCCGGACGGAAACGTCTTCGAGGCCCGGCATTACGACTAGAGCGGCACGGAAAGCGGTGCCCACGCGCGCGTGACGCGTGGGCACCGGCTGCCACGCTCAGGTCCTCAGGGACTCAGGGGGACTCAGACGGGCCGTGCACCGTCCAGCGCCCCATGCGGATTCAGCACGTACTTGCGGCTGGCGCCCTGGTCGAACTCCGCGTAGCCGCGCGGCGCGTCCTCGATACCGACGACGGTCGCGTTGACCGCCTTGGCGATGTGCACGCGCCCGTGGCGGATGGCCTGCATCAGGCTCCGGTGGTACGTCATCACCGGGCACTGTCCGGTGGTGAAGTGGTGGCTCTTGGCCCAGCCGAGCCCGAGCCGCACCTTCAGCGTCCCGGACTTCGCGTCCTCGTCGACCCCGCCGGGGTCGTCGGTGACGTACAGCCCGGGGATGCCGAGGGCACCGCCCGCGCGCGTGATGCCCATCAGCGAGTTGAGGACCGTCGCGGGCGCCTCCGGGGCGTCGGGGCCGTGCGCCCGGGCCTCGAAGCCGACCGCGTCGACCGCCGCGTCCACCTCGGGCTCCCCGAGGATCTGCGCGATCTGGTCCTCGATCGAGCCCTGCGAGACGTCGACGGTCTCACAGCCGAAACTCCTCGCCTGCGCCAGCCGCTCGGCGTTGAGGTCGCCGACGATGACCACGGCGGCACCCAACAGCTGCGCCGACGCGGCCGCGGCCAGACCGACCGGGCCCGCCCCGGCGACGTACACCGTCGAGCCGACGCCCGCGCCCGAGCTCACCACGCCGTGGAAGCCGGTCGGGAAGATGTCCGACAGCATGGTCAGGTCGAGCAGCTTCTCGCGCGCCTCGTCCCGGTCCGGGAACCTCAGCAGGTTGAAGTCCGCGTACGGGACCAGGGCGTACTCCGCCTGGCCGCCGACCCAGCCGCCCATGTCGACATAGCCATAGGCTGCCCCGGGGCGGGCCGGGTTGACGTTCAGACAGATGCCGGTCTTGCGCTCCTTGCAGTTGCGGCATCGCCCGCAGGCGATGTTGAACGGTACGGAGACGATGTCGCCGACCTCGATGAACTCGACGTCCGGCCCCCGTTCGACGACCTCTCCGGTGATCTCGTGTCCGAGGACCAGCCCCTCGGGCGCGGTCGTCCGCCCGCGCACCATGTGCTGGTCACTGCCACAGATGTTGCTGGCGAGCACCTTGAGGATCACACCGTGCCGGCACTTGCGGCCGACGTTCTCGGGTGCGACCCCCGGCCCGTCCTGCAGTTCAAGCGTCGGGTAGTCGATGGTCTGGACTTCCACCGCGCCCGGCTTGAGATACGCGACTGCCCTGTTTCCGCTCATGCGTGATCGCCGTCCCTTCGGCTCCGAGCCCTCTCGGAGCCTTCGGATGCCAGTGGCTGTGCGCATGGCGGAGTCTGCTACCGCCGTACCTTCCCGACCACCCTTCGCGCGGCAGTCACGGAAGGCGTCAGAACAGCGGCTCGGGCAGCACGCCCTCCAGAGCGAGCAGCTTCCGCTTCGTCTCCAGCCCGCCGCCGAACCCGCCGATGCCCCCGTCGCTCTCGACGACCCGGTGGCAGGGCACGACGACCGGCAGCGGATTGGCGCCCATCGCCGTCCCCACGGCCTGGGCCGCGCCCGGCTGGCCCACCCGCCCGGCCAGGTCGCCGTAGCCCACGACCGCGCCATACGGCACGCCGGACGCCAGCTCGCGCAGCACCTGCCGGTTGAAGCCGGAGATCAGTGACCAGTCCAGGGGCAGCTCGAAGGCGCGCCGCTCGCCCGCGAAGTAGGCCTCGACCTGTCGTATCGCCTCGGCCAGCAGCGGCGAGTCGGGTGCCTCGACGGGCTCGCTGCCCAGCCGGGACGCCAGTCGCTCCAGCGCCTTGTCGCGCACCGCGTCCGTGGCGTGGAACACGACGTTGACCAGGCCTTCGCGGGTCGCGGCCAGCAGCAGGGGACCGATCCCGGTGCCGACCACCGCCCACACGACCTGCTGCTCGTACCGCCCATGGCTGTCCATGCGCCTACCGTACGACCCGCCACTGACAACGCCCGGGGGAGCGGGCACCGGTCGGTTTCCCGGGAGACCGGCTCAGGGCGACTGCAGGGCGGCCCGGACCACGTCGGGCTTGTTGGTGATGACCCCGTCGACTCCGTACCGCGCGGCCCGACGGGCGGTGGCCGCGTCGTCGACGGTCCAGGTGAAGACCGATAGAGGCTTGCCGTGCGGTCCCTTGTACGCGTGCACGACGGAGACGTAACCCGTCGAGATCGAACTGAAGGAGGGGTTGATTCCGTCTGTGAAGGTCGAGAACTCCGGGAGGTGCGCCGTGGTCGGCGTCCCGAGGAAGGCCGTCCTGATCGCCGGCTTCAGGTCGTGGACGATCTTCAGGCTGTCCGCACTGAAGCTCTGCACGATCAGCCGACGGTCCAGATGACGCTGGTCGAGCCAGCCCTCGTTGCCGAGGAGCTTCAGGGTCTGCCGCTCGATGCCCGGGTACAGCTCCGGGTTCTTGATCTCCAGGAGCAGACTCTGCCGGTTGTGCCCGACCTCGCGCATGTACTGATCCAGCGTCGGCACGCGCGTGCCCGCGTACCGCGGCCCGTACCAGCTCCCGGCGTCGAGGCGAGCGATCTCGGCCGCCGTGAAGTCCTTCACCTTCCAGGGCGAACGGTGCGGGAAGACGTGCTTGACGTCGGTCGTGCGCTGCAGGCTGTCGTCGTGGATGACGACGAGTTCGCCGTCCTTGGTGCGCTGGACGTCGTTCTCCACCCAGCGGATGCCCAGCCGGGCCGCCTTGTCGATGGAGGCCAGGGTGTTCTCGGGTGCGTAGGCGGAGGCACCCCGGTGTCCGAACACCAGGGGCGGCCCACCGACGTCCCCCGCCCGGGCGTCGGAACCGGGCAGCAGAAAGGCGGCGACCCCCAGCAGCGCGGTGGTGATGGCGGCAACTGCGCGCGCGTACATACGCACTCCTCGCGTCGAGCGATCACGTACGGCTCAACTGTGACAGCAGAGAGTCAACGACGGTGCGGTACAGAATGGGCACACATTGAATGGAGTTGCCCAAGTCCACTCACTGGTGCCGCACAACTGGGGCAACGACGTGTTTCTTTGCCGGAAAATCGTTCGACCATTCCGGTGGGGGTCATACTCTCTGCCTCAACCCTGACCGCTCGGGCGGTCCTGGGAGGGGGCGCATTTCAGGGATTTCCGGGACGCAAGAGGGCGGGAAGGGCAGCCGCGCATGCAAGGCACGGTCGACGGATTCAGCTACGGACTCGTCACACCGCTGGTGGCCTACCTGATGGCTTGCCTAGGTGGTGCGCTCGGACTGCGCTGCACCACCAGATCCCTGCTCGTCGCCCAGTCCTCGCGCCCCGCCTGGCTCGCCCTGGGCTCGGCGGCGATCGGCTCCGGCATATGGACCATGCACTTCGTCGCCATGATGGGATTCACCGTCAGACAGGCGCCGATCCACTACGACAAGCCGATGACGTTCGCGAGCCTCGGCCTCGCCATTGTCATGGTCGGCGTCGGGATCTTCATCGTCGGCTACAAGGGTGCGAAGGGCACGGCCCTGTTCACCGGTGGCACGATCACCGGCCTGGGCATCGCCTCGATGCACTACCTGGGCATGGCCGGAATGCGCCTGAACGGAAAGCTGGAGTACAACACGCTCACCGTCGGCGCCTCCGTCGTCATCGCGATGGTCGCCGCCACCGCCGCCCTGTGGGCGGCCGGACAGGTCCGCGGCTTCCTGTGGAGCGTCGGCGCGAGCCTCATCATGGGCCTCGCGGTCAGCGGCATGCACTACACGGGCATGGCTGCCCTCACCGTCCATCTGCACGGCACCTCCGCCCCGGACTCCGGCGCGTCGCCGGCCGAGCTGCTGTGGCCGATGCTGGTCGGCCCGCTGGCCTTCCTCCTCATCGCCGGCGTGGTCGTGATGTTCGACCCGCTGATGGTCATGGGCAAGCCCGACTGGACCCCCGTGGAGCAGAAGCCGGGCGTCCCGGCCCATCCCGACGTCCACCACCCGGCCCGCCGCCCGTTCCGCCCGGTCCGGGAGATCGGCCGGCGCAGCTCCCGCACCCCGCAGAACCGCTGATCGGACCGCATTGTCAGTGGCGGGTCGTACGGTGGACTCCATGCGGCCCGTTTCCAACATCGAACGCACGGTGGCGCCCTTCGAGGTCGTCAGCCCCTACCAGCCCAGCGGCGACCAGCCGGCGGCCATCGCCGAGCTGGCCAAGCGCATCGAGGCAGGCGAGAAGGACGTCGTCCTGCTCGGCGCGACCGGCACCGGCAAGTCCGCCACCACCGCGTGGATGATCGAGAAGCTCCAGCGCCCCACGCTCGTGATGGCGCCGAACAAGACGCTGGCCGCCCAGTTGGCGAACGAGTTCCGCGAGCTGCTGCCGAACAACGCGGTCGAGTACTTCGTCTCGTACTACGACTACTACCAGCCCGAGGCCTACGTCCCGCAGTCGGACACCTACATCGAGAAGGACTCCTCGATCAACGAGGAGGTGGAGCGCCTGCGCCACTCCGCGACCAACTCCCTGCTCACCCGACGGGACGTCGTGGTGGTCGCCTCGGTCTCCTGCATCTACGGCCTCGGCACGCCGCAGGAGTACGTGGACCGCATGGTCCCCCTCAGGGTCGGCGACGAGATCGACCGCGACCAGCTGCTGCGCCGCTTCGTCGACATCCAGTACACACGCAACGACCTGGCCTTCACCCGGGGCACCTTCCGCGTGCGCGGCGACACCATCGAGATCTTCCCGGTCTACGAGGAGCTCGCCGTCCGCATCGAGATGTTCGGCGACGAGATCGAGGCCCTCTCCACCCTGCACCCGATCACCGGCGAGATCATCAGCGACGACGAGCAGCTGTACGTCTTCCCGGCCTCCCACTACGTCGCGGGCCCCGAGCGTATGGAGCGGGCGGTCAACGACATCGAGAAGGAGCTCGGCGAGCGCCTGGCCGAGCTGGAGAAGCAGGGCAAGCTCCTGGAGGCCCAGCGCCTTCGGATGCGCACGACGTACGACCTCGAGATGCTCCGCCAGATCGGCTCCTGCTCGGGCGTGGAGAACTACTCGATGCACTTCGACGGCCGCCTGCCCGGATCCCCGCCGAACACCCTCCTGGACTACTTCCCGGACGACTTCCTGCTGGTCATCGACGAGTCGCACAACACCGTCCCGCAGATCGGCGCCATGTACGAGGGCGACGCCTCCCGCAAGCGCACCCTCGTCGACCACGGCTTCCGCCTGCCGTCCGCCCTCGACAACCGCCCGCTGAAGTGGGAGGAGTTCCAGGAGCGCGTCGGGCAGACGGTGTACCTGTCGGCGACCCCGGGCAAGTATGAGCTCTCGCGCGCGGACGGCACCGTCGAGCAGATCATCCGCCCCACCGGCCTGATCGACCCGGAGGTCGTCGTCAAGCCCACCGAGGGCCAGATCGACGACCTGGTGCACGAGATCCGCCGGCGCACCGAGAAGGACGAGCGCGTGCTGGTCACCACGCTCACCAAGAAGATGGCCGAGGACCTCACGGACTACTTCCTGGAGCTCGGCATCCAGGTCCGCTATCTGCACAGCGACGTCGACACCCTGCGCCGCGTCGAGCTGCTGCGCGAGCTGCGCTCCGGTGAGTTCGACGTGCTGGTCGGCATCAACCTCCTGCGTGAGGGCCTCGACCTGCCCGAGGTGTCCCTGGTGGCGATCCTCGACGCCGACAAGGAGGGCTTCCTGCGCTCCGGCACGTCCCTGATCCAGACCATCGGCCGCGCGGCGCGCAATGTCTCCGGCCAGGTCCACATGTACGCCGACAAGATCACCCCGGCGATGGCGAAGGCCATCGAGGAGACCAACCGTCGTCGGGAGAAGCAGGTCGCGTACAACAAGGAACGCGGCATCGACCCGCAGCCGCTCCGCAAGAAGATCAACGACATCGTGGCCCAGATCGCCCGCGAGGACATCGACACGGAACAGCTGCTCGGCTCCGGCTACCGCAAGTCGAAGGACGGCAAGGGCGCCAAGGCACCCGTGCCCGCCCTCGGCGGCAAGGCGGCCGGCGGCAAGGCCGCCAGGGGCAAGGCCAAGGAGACGGTCCCCACCGACCGTCCCGCGGCCGAACTCGCCGACCAGATCGAGGAGATGACGGCACGGATGCGCGCCGCGGCCGCCGACCTCCAGTTCGAGATCGCGGCGCGACTGCGCGACGAGGTCTCCGAGATGAAGAAGGAACTGCGCCAGATGAGGGAGGCGGGCCTGGCCTGACGCTCGCCGAACCACCGCCGTACCTCGGCACATGCGCACTGTGTTGCAAGACCGACACAAAGCACGAGCCGGGGTACGGCACTGTCAGTGCCCCTGCGTAGGGTGCTGGGCAACCGCGGAGTCCGCGGCAACAGGGGACAGTTCGAGAGGGGAATCGGCGCGTGACCGTCAACATGACCAAGGGTCAGGCCATCAGTCTGCAGAAGAACGACGGCGGCAGCCTGACCGCGGTGCGCATGGGTCTCGGCTGGCAGGCGGCTCCCCGGCGCGGCCTGTTCGGCTCGCGCACCCGGGAGATCGACCTGGACGCCTCCGCCGTCCTGTTCGCCGACAAGCAGCCCGTCGACGTCGTCTTCTTCCGCCACCTGGTGAGTGACGACGGCTCCGTCCGCCACACCGGTGACAACCTCGTCGGCGGTGTCGGCCAGGGCGGCGACGACGAGGCGATCCTCGTCGACCTCGCGCGCGTTCCGGTCCACATCGACCAGATCGTCTTCACCGTGAACTCGTTCACGGGCCAGACCTTCCAGGAAGTGCAGAACGCGTTCTGCCGCCTCGTCGACGAGACCAATGGCCAGGAACTCGCCCGCTACACGCTGGCGGGCGGCGGACAGTACACCGCCCAGATCATGGCGAAGGTCCACCGCTCGGGCCCGGGCTGGACGATGACGGCCCTCGGCGCCCAGGCCAACGGCCGTACCTTCCAGGACCTGATGCCGGCGATCCTGCCGGTCCTGTAGGACCAACCGGCGCACCCGACGAGCGGCACACGACACCGGCGACACAGGGGGACGAGGGCGATGACGGCCGAGCTGGTGCGGGGGCAGAACCACCCGCTCTCCCAGGTCCGTCTCGAGATCCGGGTCGCGGCCGGCACGCCGGTCGTGGCCTCGGCCACGCTCAGCGACGAGAACGGCAAGGCCCGGGGCGTCGAATGGGTGGCCCACCCCGGCACGCCCACCCTGCCGGGCCTCGAGGTCTCCCGGCAGGCCGCCGCCGACCACCGCCTAGCGGTGGATCTGGACGCCATGCCGGAGACCGTGCACCGGGTCAATGTGCTGCTCGCCCTGCCGACCGGCGTCGGCGGCCCGGTCCGCTTCGGCGCCCTGGCCGCCCCGTTCGTCGCGGTCACCGGCCTCGACGGCACCGAGGTCGCCACCTACACGATCACCGGCCTGGACGCCGAGTCGGCCGTCGTCGCCCTGGAGCTCTACCGCCGGCAGGGCGCCTGGAAGGTGCGCGCCGTCGGCCAGGGATACGCGGGCGGCCTCGCCGAGCTCTTCACCGACCAGGGCCTGCCCGAGGCCCACCACCTCGCCGGCCACATCAACGACGCGGTGGCCCGGAGCCTCGCCCGCGCGGTCCCGGCACCCCCGCAGCGCGCTGCGGACGGCGACCGTACACGCCAGACGGCGGCACCGACGCAGGGCCCCGCGCCCCAGGGCGCCCCTGGCCCCGTATCACCGGAGCAGATGTCCCCGTACACTCCTCAGACCCCCGGCACATCGGGACAACCCGCCTCTCCCTACGGCGCTCAGGGCACGCCTGGCCCCGGAACCCCGCAGGTCCCATCCGCTGCCGACGCGTCCGCGGCCACCCAATCCACCGACGCCCCGGTCGACTACAGCCACCCGGGCCGACAGCCCGCCGCTCCGCCGCCACCCCCGCCGGCCGCGCCTCCGACCCCGTCCGGACAGCCCGCACAGCCCGTCGCGGGCGACGCGACCGGCTGGTCCATGGACGAGCGGCTCTACAACCAGGTCTGGGGCATGTTCGAGGACCTGGCCCGCACCACGGCCGCGTACCGCAGTGCCGTCGATTTCGCCGACTCGCGGATGGAGAAGGAGCTCGACCAGGCCCTGTCCGACCCGCGCAGCAGGCTGGGCGGGCAGGGCGACGCCGCACGCGAGGCCGCGCACGCCAAGCACGCCCAACTCGTCGACCAGGCCAGGGCGGCCCTGGACCGGGATCTCGCCCAGCTCTCCGCCGAGGCCGACGTCGTCGAGCCCGCACTGCCGCCCGCGTACGCCCGCTGGGACAACCCCGTGTGGCACGGCTACCGGGTGCCGATGGAGATCCCCATGGCCCTGCGGCTGGGCGACCTCCATCTGCCCGAGAGCGAGCCGCTGCGCATCCCGATGCTGGTCCGGCTGCCGCTGGAGCGCGGCCTGTGGATCGACAGCGGACCCGCCGGGTCGTTCGACGAGTCGTTCGCCGATACCGCCGAACTGGGACGCCTGGCACTGGACACGGCGGTGGCGCTCGCGGCCCGGCTGCTCGCGGTCTACCCGGCGGGCGAGTTCAGCGTGCATGTCATCGACCCGGCCGGGTCGGGCGCGCAGGCGCTCGCACCACTGGCACAGGCCGGGGTGCTCGCCGCCCCGCCCGCGCTGGGGGCCGCCGGTGTGACGGATGTCCTGACTCGGCTCACCCAGCGTGTCGACCTGGTGCAGATGGCGGTGCGCGGCGGCGCGGCCGACTCACTGCCGCCCGGTCTGGACCCGGCCGAGCAACTGCTGATCGTCCATGACTTCCCGCACGGCTTCGACGACCGGGCCGTGACCCAGCTGCGCTATCTCGCGGACGAGGGCCCGGCCGTCGGTGTCCACCTGATGATGGTCGCGGACCGCGAGGAGGCCTCCGGCTACGGGCCTTTGCTCGACCCCCTGTGGCGTTCGCTGCTGCGACTCACCCCGCTGCCGGACGACCATCTCGCCGACCCGTGGGTCGGCCACGCCTGGACCTACGAGCCGGCGCTGGTGCCGCCCGGCAGTCGGGTGCTCCAGCAGGTGCTCAGCCAGGTGGCGGCGGCCCGCACCAAGTACACGTAAAGTATCTTGACCAGCCACTTTGACTTTTTCTTTGCCAATCACTTTACCTTTGCTTGGTAATTGGGGTACTGTCGTCCTCACGGAGGGGAGTACTCCCTGTCGACTGCGGCGTACCCGTCAATACGGATCAGGTCAGGTTCTGATCCCGGGGCGTCGGCCCACCGTGGGTGGAAGAGACCTCCGGCAGCGCGACGACGCTGGTTATTTGCCGTTCCGTCCTGCCGGAGGCGCAGTGGATGTTTCCGTGACCCTATGGGTCCTCACCATCGTGGGCCTTGCCGCCCTTATCGCGGTCGACTTCTTCATCGGCCGCAAGCCGCACGACGTCTCGATCAAGGAAGCCGGGATCTGGACGATCGTCTGGATCGCCCTCGCCGGACTCTTCGGGCTCGGTCTGCTCGTCTTCGGCGGCGGCCAGGCCGGCGGCGAGTTCTTCGCCGGCTTCATCACCGAGAAGTCCCTGAGCGTCGACAACCTCTTCGTCTTCGTCCTGATCATGGCGAAGTTCGCCGTGCCCTCGCAGTACCAGCAGCGGGTGCTCCTCGTCGGCGTGCTCATAGCCCTGGTCCTGCGGGCGATCTTCATCGCCGCGGGCGCCGCGATCCTCGCCAGCTTCGCCTGGGTGTTCTACCTCTTCGGTGCCTTCCTGATCTGGACCGCCTGGAAGCTCGTCCAGGAGGCCCGGGCCGACGAGGAGGACGAGGGGTTCGAGGAGAACAAGCTGCTCAAGGCCGCGGAGCGCAGGTTCGGCGTCGCCGACCGCTACCACGGCACCAAGCTGTGGATCCAGCAGAACGGCAAGCGGGTCATGACCCCGATGCTGGTCGTGATGCTGGCGATCGGTACCACGGACGTCCTGTTCGCGCTCGACTCGATCCCCGCGATCTTCGGCCTGACCCAGGACCCGTACATCGTGTTCACTGCGAACGCCTTCGCCCTGATGGGCCTGAGGCAGCTGTACTTCCTCATCGGCGGCCTGCTGAAGAAGCTGGTTCACCTCAGCTACGGCCTGTCCATCATCCTGGGCTTCATCGGCGTCAAGTTGGTCCTGCACGCGCTGCACGAGTCCGGCGTCCACGTCCCGGAGATCTCCATCCCGGTCTCCCTCGGCGTGATCTGCTCGGTCCTGATCGTCACCACGATCACCAGCCTGCGGGCGACGAAGAAGCAGGCGGCGGCCGAGGCGGCGCAGGCGCAGAGCGAAGGCGCTCCGAAGGACAGCATCCAGGCCTGACCACGACCGACGTAGGAACAACCAGCACCGGGAGCGACGCAGGATGAATTGCCGCATATCGCTCCCGGTGCTTCGTTGGGTGCTGAGCGCTCCCGCCCCGGGAGAGCCACGGCCCGGTGGAGGAATCCGTGGACGCACCCAAGAGGTTCGTACAGATCGTCGACTTCGAGACCGACCGCTTCGAGGAGATGCGTCAGCTGTCCCAGGAGATGGACCAGCACTTCGCGGGCCGCGACGGTGGCCCCACGCACCGTCTCGTCCTCAAGGACAGGAGTCAGCCGAACCGCTATCTGGTGGTGATGGAGTTCAACTCGTACGAGGAGGCCATGGCCAACAGCGACAGCCCCGAGACCGCCAAGTTCGCCGAGCAGATGGGCGCGTTGTGCACCCGCCCGCCGTCCTTCACCGACTGCGACGTCGAGGGGCTCACCGCGTTCCAGTGACGAGCTCAGGGCCCCGTACGGCCGGCGTGCGGGGCCCGCGCCCCTCTGCCGCTCGTCCTGACGGTCGTCGTCGCGTCGCTCACCGTGGTGCCGGGCCGGGCCACGCCGCTTCAGGGAGGCGGGCATCTGGTGCTGTTCGCGGCGTACTTGGAGCCGGCGATCAACCCCTGGCGAAGGTGACGATCAACCCTCGGAAGAATCGTGCCGGCGCTCCCTCACCCCGCGGCCGGCTCCATCGCCCCCACCGGTACCGGCCGCGTCTCCGGCAGTAGCGCGAAGCACCCCAGACTCAGCAGCGCGATCCCCGTCAGATAGGCACCCACACCCCACGGCACCCGACCCCCGTGCTCGGCCAGCGCCGTCGCCGCGATCGGTGTGAGCGCACCCCCGAGCACCCCGCCGAGGTTGTAGCCGACCGCCGCTCCCGTGCAGCGCACCCGGGGCTCGTACAACTCGGGCAGATACGCGGCGACGACCCCGAACATCGTGACGAACGCGAGCAGCGCGCCCAGGAAGCCGAGGAACATCAGCAGTGGCTCGCCGGTCGCAAGCAGTGCGACCGTCGGGAACATCCACAAGGCCGCCGCACCGCATCCGACCAGGCACAGCGGCCGTCGTCCGTAACGGTCCCCGAGGAGCGCGACCACGGGCGTGAGCGCGCCCTTCACCACCACGGCGGCCATGATGCAGGTCAGCATGACGGTACGGCCCACCCCGAGCCGCTCCGTCGCATAGGCGAGCGACCAGGTGGTCACGGCGTAGAAGATCGCGTACCCGACGGCGAGCGCCCCTGCCGTCAGCAGGACGAGCCGCCAGTGGTCGCGCACGACTTCCGCGAGCGGCACGCGCGCGTGGTCGTCGATTTCGAGGAAACTGGGGCTCTCGGAGAGCGACGACCGCAGCCACAGCCCGATCGCGGCCAGCACGCCCGCCGCCCAGAACGGCACCCGCCAACCCCACTGCGCGAACTGCGCGTCGGACAGCGTCGCCGACAGTGCCAGCACCACACCGTTGGCGAGCAGGAACCCCAGCGCGGGGCCCACCTGGGGGAAGCTCGCCCACAGAGCGCGCCGTTCCGCGGGCGCGTGCTCCGCGGTCAGCAGTACGGCCCCGCCCCACTCCCCGCCGAGCCCCAGCCCCTGCAGAAACCGCAGGACCAGGAGCAGTACCGGCGCGGCCACGCCGATCGTGTCGTACGTCGGCACACAGCCCACCGCGATCGTCGCGGCGCCGGTCAGCAACAACGAGCCGACGAGCACCGGTCGCCGCCCGCGCCGGTCCCCGATGTGCCCGAAGAGCACGGAGCCCAACGGCCGTGCTACGAACCCCACACCGAACGTCGCGAACGCGGCCAGCGTGCCCGCCACCGGCGAGAAGGTGGGGAAGAACAGGGGCCCCAGGACCAGCGCGGCCGCGGTGCCGTAGACGAAGAAGTCGTAGAACTCGATGGCCGTCCCGGCGAGCGAGGCGGCCGCGAGGCGGGGCATGGAAGGCGTCCTTACGGAGCGTACGTCGTGCATGCCGCGTCAACTACCCACGGTGATCGCGGGTTACGGGGGCGTGCGGGCGCGGAAGGGCGCGGTCAGTAGGTGACGGTGATGCGCCGGGCGGGGCCGTCGACGCGGACGACGCCGCCGTAGGGGATGACGAGTTGTGGATCGGTGTGGCCCAAGTCCACGTCGAAGACGATCGTGGTGCGGGGGGCGTATGTACGCATGGCGCGCAGTACGGCCTCGCGCTGCTCGGCGGCGTAACGCGCGCCCTCCTCCGGGCTGTTGGGCTGCTCGAAGGACCATGTCTTGGCGCGCCCCATCAGCAGCGCGGAGAAGCGCTGCAGGAGCCCGCGCTCGCCCATGTTGCGCAGGGTGCGGAAGACCTCCGTGGCGCTCGGCATCTCCTCCGAGGTCTCCAGGAGCAGCACTCCGCCGTCGTACTCGCTCAGGTCGCGCGCGATCTCGCGGTTGGCCATCAGCAGCCAGCCGAGGATCTCCAGACAGCCGCCCCAGCCGCGGCCCTCGGTCACCCGGTCGGGATTCACCCACGTCCATCCGCTGCCGGGCCTGGTCTCCGATTCCGTCTCGAAGGTCGCCGGGTCCGCCCAGTCGCGGTTGACGTCGTTCCACCGGTCGGCGGGCCGCAGTTCGTACGCGCCCGAGGTGAACAGGGCCGCCCGCAGGGAATCGGCGGTCAGCGGGCTCATGGCGACCGGTCGGCCCAGCGCGGTCATCACGGTCGCGCCGTGGTAGCCCACGATGCCCGTGTTGTACAGGAAGGCGAGCAGGTTCGTGTTGTCGCTCATCCCGAAGAACGGCTTCGGGTTCGCCCGGATCAACTCCCGGTCCAGATACGGCAGCACGGTGATCTGGTCGTCGCCGCCGATCGACGCCATGACCGCCTTGATGTCCGGGTCGGCGAAGGCGGCGTGGATGTCGTCGGCGCGCTCCTGGGGTGTCGAGCCCATCTTGCGGGTCGCGGGGTACTCGACCGGTTCGAGTCCGAACTCCTTGCGCAGCCGCTCCAGGCCCAGTTCGTGGGGGCGGGGAAAGAGCCCGGGCAGACCGGAGCCGGGCGAGATGACGGCCATGCGGTCGCCGGGGGAGGGCTTGGGCGGGTACGAGATCGTCGTCATGCGGGGAGGGTACGGGCCGTCGCTCTCGCGGTGCACCGTGATAAACCGGGTCCGAACAGCGGTCCCGTACGGATCGCCGCACCCGACCGGACCGGAGGAACCGTGCCCCGCACCCTGGCCAACGCCCCGATCATGATCCTCAACGGGCCCAACCTGAACCTGCTCGGCCAGCGCCAGCCGGAGATCTACGGCAAGGACACCCTCGCCGATGTGGAGGCCCTGTGCGCCAAGACGGCGGCCGCGCACGGTGGCACGGTGGACTTCCGACAGTCCAACCACGAGGGCGAGTTGGTCGACTGGATCCACGAGGCACGGCTGAACCACTGCGGGATCGTGATCAACCCGGGTGCCTACTCCCATACCTCGGTCGCGATTCTGGACGCACTCAACACCTGTGACGGAATGCCCGTGTTGGAGGTGCACATCTCCAACATCCACCAGCGTGAGTCCTTCCGGCACCACTCCTACGTCTCGCTGCGGGCCGACGGGGTCATCGCGGGGTGCGGTGTGCAGGGATACGTGTTCGGGGTGGAGCGGGTCGCGGCGCTGGCGGGGGCGGCCCAGGCCGACACGTAAGTCCCGTCCTCCTGGTGGGCGCCCCTTACAGCCGGCCCGCCTCCACGATCCGCCGCAGGAAGCGCCGCGTGCGTTCCTGCTGCGGGTCGCCGAAGACCTGCTCCGCGGTTCCGCGTTCCAGGACCACGCCTGCGTCCAGAAAACAAACCTGGTCGGCGACGTCCCGCGCGAAGCCCATCTCGTGCGTGGCCAGCACCATGGTCATGCCGTCCTGCTTGAGGTCGCGGACGACCGTGAGGACCTCGCCGACGAGCTCCGGGTCGAGGGCGGCGGTGACCTCGTCGAGCAGCAGCAGCCGGGGTCGTACGGCGAGAGCGCGTACGATCGCCACCCGCTGCTGCTGGCCGCCGCTCAGCCGGTCCGGGTACTCGCCCGCCTTCCCACCGAGTCCGAGCCGCTCCAGGAGCTCCCTGGCCCGCCCCTCGGCCTCCCCCCGGGAGACGCCGTGCACCCGCCGCGGGGCGAGGGTGATGTTGTCCAGGACGGTCATGTGCGGGAACAGGTTGTACGCCTGGAAGACCACGCCGATACGGCGCCGTACCGCGTCCTGGTCGGCACGCGGATCGGTGATCTCCTCGTCGTCCAGCCAGATCGCGCCGTCGTCTATCTCCTCCAGGAGATTCGCACAGCGCAGCAGCGTCGACTTGCCGGAGCCGGAGGCGCCGATCAGCGCGGTAACGGTGTGCGGGGCGACCTCCAGGTCGACGTCGCGCAGGACGACCGTGTCGCCGAAGGTCTTGCGCACGGACTCCATGCGCAGCACGGGCGCGTCGCTCATATCGCTCCTCCCTGGGCCCGCCGGCGGTCCATCCGGGCCGTCACCCAGTCCGTGAACCGGGTCATCGGGATGGTCAGCGCCACGAAGACCAGGCCCGCGACGATGTACGGCGTGTAGTTCAGGCTGCGCTGGGCGATGATGTCGGACGCCCGGACGGCGTCGATCGCGCCGCCGATCGACACGAGCCCGGTGTCCTTCTGGAGGGACACCAGGTCGTTCAGCAGGGGCGGCACCTGACGCCGTACGGCCTGCGGCAGCACCACGTGCCGCAGCGCCTGCCGGTTGGTCAGACCCAGCGAGCGGGCCGCGGCGCGCTGCGACGGATGCACGGACTCGATGCCGGCGCGGAACACCTCGGCGACGTACGCCGAGTACGTCAGGGTCAGCGCCGTACCGCCCAGCCACACGGGATCGACGGTCACGCCCTGGAGGCGCAGCGCGGGCACGCCGAACACGACGATCATCAGGTTGATGATCAGCGGCAGACCGCGGAAGAAGTCCGTGTACGCGGCCGCGAGCGCCCGCAGGGGGAAGAACACCGGCCCGGGCAGGGTGCGTGCGATGGCGATCAGCATGCCCAGGACGAGCACCAGCACACCGCAGATCAGCAGCAGCCGGATGTTGAGCCAGAGCCCTTCGAGGACCTTGGGGAACGCCTCGCGCGCGTAGTGCGCGTCGAAGAAGGTCTCCTTGGTGCGCTCCCACCCGGGAGCACTGACGACGATCAGGTAGAGGACGACAGCGGTGACGAGGGTCGAGACGGCGGCTATGCCCGTCGCGCGACGGGCACGCGCGCGTTTGTAGCGCTCGCGCTCCAGCCGCCGCTCGGACGGGGCGTACCCGTCGGGCATGTCACCCTTGCCGGAGTCCTCTCCGGACTCCTCCTTCGTGACCGTCACTTGAGCACCGGAGCGTCGACGGCGTCGGACAGCCACTGCTTCTCCAGCTTCGCCAGCGTGCCGTCCTTGCGCAGGGCGTCCACGGCCGACGTCACGCACGAGGTGAGCGCGCTGCCCTTGTCGAGGACGAGCCCGAACTGCTCGGGCGTGCCGCCCTGGTTCTCGAACTGGCCGACGATCCTGGCGTTGGTCACCTGCGCCGCGGTGACGTAGAAGGCGGTCGGCAGGTCGGTGACGATCGCGTCCACCTGGCCGTTCTTGAGCGCGGATATGGCCTGGTCGTTCTTGGAGTACGCGGCCACCTCCTGCGAGGGCTTCACCACGTCGCTGATGTAGTTCAGGCTCGTGGTGCCGACCTGGGCGCCCAGCTTGACCACGGCCTTCTTGCGCTCGGTGCTGATCGACACCTGGTTGATGTCGAAGTCGAAGGTCTTCTCCCCGGGCGCGAAGGCCTTGTTGAAGGGCACGCTCTGCCAGACGACGGCGCTCTTGTCGTAGCCGAGCTGCTTCGCCACGGCGTACGCGACCGCCGACTCGAAGCCCTTGCCGTTCGCGGGCTTGTCGTCCTTGAACCACGGCTCGTACGCCGGTTCGTCGGTGGCGATCGTCAGTTTGCCGGAGGTCTGGGTGGCCAACTTGCCCTTGGCGCAGGTGGTGCCGGTCGATGCCGAGGCGTTGTCGCCGGCCTTGTCCTCCGGCTGCGGCGCGCAGCCGACGGCCGTGGCGAGCAGGGCGATGGTTGCCGCGGCGACGGCGCGGCGCAGTGCGCGAGGGGCAAGGTGCATGGCGGGAGATTGACAGCCCGACGTCCCGTTTGTCGAGGTCACGACGGCATTTGTCCGCATACTGGGAACGGGTGTTGCGTTTCTGTGAACACTTTCCGGCCAGTCGACGACAGGAGGCCGGGGCCGCCGGCCGAGGGCGGGGATCGAAAGACCGGCGGCCCGTACCGCGCAGGAGCCGTCATCCTGTGCGGGGCTGCTCCCAGTTGACTGCGCAACAACGCATGCGGGGAGCGCGCGCATGACTCCGGCTCGTGTGAATGCTTCACACGGGGCGCATGAACCGAGTTGGCGCGGGGCGCGCGCTCACGGCCTTCGCGCCCCGCGTGTGCATGTGCTCCGTGCGCCGGGTGTGTATGTGCTCTGCGCGCCGGGTGTGTACATGCTCTGCGCGCCGGCGTTCACCACCCGCGCGCGTGCCACTCCGGCAGCTGCGGGCGCTCCGCGCCCAGGGTCGTGTCGTTGCCATGGCCGGGGTAGACCCAGGTCTCGTCCGGGAGCACGTCGAAGATCTTGGTCTCCACGTCGTGGATCAGACTGGCGAACGCCTTCGGGTCCTTACGGGTGTTGCCGACGCCCCCGGGGAAGAGGCAGTCTCCCGTGAACACATGGGGGTGCCCGTGCGGGTCATCGTAGACGAGGGCGATCGAACCCGGCGTGTGCCCGACCAGGTGGCGCGCGGTGAGCTCCACGCGCCCCACCCGGATGGTGTCGCCGTCGTCGACGAGGACGTCCGTCGGCACGGGGATGCCGGTGGCGTCCTCCCGGCCCGCGTACGTACGGGCGCCGGTGGCGGAGACGACCTGGGCGAGCGCCTGCCAGTGGTCGCCGTGCTGGTGCGTGGTGACGACGGCGGCGATGCCGTCGTCACCGATCGTGCCGAGCAGGGTGTCCGCGTCGTTCGCCGCGTCGATCAGGAGCTGCTCGTCCGTGGCCCGGCAGCGCAGCAGATAGGCGTTGTTGTCCATCGGGCCCACCGCGATCTTGGTGATCATCAGGTCCTTGAGCTCGTGCACGTCCGCCGGGCCGCCGACCGTCACCTGTCCGCTGTACGTCATGGCGGCCAGCCTATAGCGGTGGAGCGGCCCGGGAATCGTCCACGTCCTGCAGCCCGTGTCCTACAGCGGGGGAAGCCCCGGCAGTCCGCCGCCGCTCACCGACAGGCCGGAGCCGTCCCGGCGCCCCGCGAGCCAGCCGAGCAGGTCGGGCGCGGGGCCCGTGACGGTGATCTCCGGGGCATCCGCCTTCCGGCCGGTGCTCCACGCGCGCGTGCCGTCCGTCAGGCCCGTGGACGGCACCTCAGGGTGTCCCGAGAAGCGGTCGGCGAGGAAGCCGATCTCGCGCTCCGTGAACTCCGCCGGCAGGTCCTCCAGCCCGTACCCGATGCCGAGGTCCACGTGGTGCAGCTCCACCTCGGCCCACCGTCGGAACGGCACGCGCGAGGCCGAGTCGGTGACCCCGTTGCGCAGCTCCACCGTGCGCGACCAGTCCGCCGGTGCGGCTCCCGCCGCCTGGAAGCGGGCGGCGCTCTCGCGGAGATCGGCGAGCTGGACGTCGAGGGGGCGCGGGGCGTCCCGCTCGATGTCGGCGTCTCGGGTCTCCCCGGACGCGTACATGGGCCGGCCCTGGAGGACATTGACGAGAGCGTCCGCGTTGCGGGCGAGGTGGGCGAGGACGTGGCCGCGGGTCCAGCCGGGGAGACGTGACGGCTCGGCCACCGACGCGTTGTCCAGTTCGGCGGCTGCGGTGAGCAGTCGCTCGGTCGCGTCACGTACAGACGCCAGGTCATGCGCGTGATCAATCATGGTGCTGACACTAGCCCCGCCACACCTTTGGGTGAAGGTGGTGAAGCCGTGCCGTAAATCGAATGCACGTGCTATATGGTCGGGAGTGGCGTCGGGCATGCTGGATGGCCGGGGATTGTTATGCATCCGGGAATCCGACCGGCGTTGTCAGTGGCTCCCTCTAGGCTGAAGAAGCACGGGGGCCTCGCCCCTGTCACTTCTCTCAAGAAAGGTGCGGACCGGCGTGGCCGACCGTCTCATCGTCCGTGGCGCGCGCGAGCACAACCTCAAGAATGTCTCGCTCGACCTGCCGCGCGACTCGCTCATCGTCTTCACGGGCCTGTCGGGGTCGGGCAAGTCCTCGCTGGCCTTCGACAACGCGTACGACAGCACCCCCGACAGGCGACCGGCGGCAACGTACAGGTCCGAACGATCCTGCGGCCGGTGATGCCCGGACCG
>NZ_JBSFHA010000102.1:0-38971 GCF_053596855.1 Streptomyces sp. NPDC001617 | reverse complement strand
CGGCAGGCCGAGCGACGGCGAGCTATTGACGCCACGCACCCCCGCGGCGCACGGCCCATAGAATTTCAGTCATGGGGATAGTCGCCGGGCTGGACGGATGTGTATGTGCAGGTGCAGATGTCAGTTGTGACCGAAGCGCTTCTGCTTGCCCTTGCGGGCCATGTCGTTCGGAGTCACCTGGATCATGCGGTGTTCGGCCTGCGCCTCCATCGAGGACTGCTGGGCCTGCTGCTGACCATGCTCCGACGGCGGCTGCTTACGGTCCTGCTTCTTGTTCTTGGCCATGGTGATCTGCCTCCTGTGGGGGATCTAGGGGCCAGGGCCGGGACCAGATTCACATAGGCTGAGAAAGAGCGCATTTCGGATAATTACCGACCGTTACAGGGCTTGTCGGAGCGCGCAGGTGGCGGACGGACCCCGAAACGCCACGCCGAAGATCGAGTTCGGGCCGTTAACACCTGCGCGGTCGGGCAGACTCGAAGGAAGCCCGAAGCAAACCTCCCGGAAAGAGGGTGGATCGCGTGGACCGCTGCATCGTCCTGGTGGACGCCGGGTATCTGCTGGGTGCCGCCGCGAGTCTCCTCGCCGGGGAGCCCTCCCGCTCCCGCATCACCGTCGACCACACCGCCCTCATCCAGGGCCTGCGAGAACGCGCCGAGTCGGACACGGAACGACCGCTGCTGCGCATCTACTGGTTCGACGGCGCCCCCGACCGCGTCCCGCAGCCCGAGCACCGCCGGCTGCGCGTGATGCCCCGCGTCACCGTCCGGCTCGGCGCCCTGACCCGCAGCGACGGACGCTGGGCCCAGAAGGGCGTCGACGCCGCCATGCACGCCGAGCTGACCGAGCTGGCCAGAAACCGCGCCTGCTCCGACATCGTCCTCGTCACCGGCGACGGCGATCTGCTGCCGGGCATGATGGCCGCCAAGGAGCACGGGGTCGCCGTACACCTGTGGGCCGTGCAGGCGGCCGACGGGGACTACAACCAGTCCGAGGACCTGGTCGCCGAGGCCGACGAGCGGCGGGTGCTCGACCGTACGTGGATCACCAAGGCCGTACGGGCCAAGGAGCTCGGCGGGGTCTGTGCGCCGCCGCCCGCGCCGCGGCCCGAGATCGCCGCGATCCTGTCGGCGCCGCTGCCGGACTCCGCGCTCGCGGCGGCGGCCGAGCGGACCGTCGAGGAGGGCGAGCACACGCAGGCCGTCGCGGCCTCGGAGAACGGCACGCAGGAGCGGGTGCCCGCGCCCAAGGGCGTCCCCACGCCGAAGGACCTCGCCGCCCTGCGCGCGCCCGGCGTCCAGCCCGCCCAGCACCCCGCGAACGCGACCCTGCGCTGGTCCTCCGACAAGGGCTGGGTCGACCGGCCGCCCGCCGAGGCGGCCGAGGCGGCCTCCATGCCGACGCTGGCGCAGCTGACCACGGCGGAGCAGCGGTGGGCCGACCGGGAGGAGGACATCACGACGGTCGGCGGGGATCCGTTCGAGGTCGGTCAGGTGTTCGCGCGGCGGTGGATGGAGCGGCTGGGGGACCAGAGCCATCTGCAGAAGCTGTCGGGGATGTATCCGCGGATCCCGCACCGGATCGACGGCGAGTTGCTGAGGTACGCGGCGCGCTTCGGACTGCTGGCCCACAAGGACGACCAGATCGACGAGCACGACCGGTACGCCATTCGGGGCGGGTTCTGGCGGGAGATCGACGTGCGGACGGCCGCGGAACACGCTCCGGTGGGCGAGTAGTTCTTTACCGGCGGATGTGCGGTTATGGACCCACCCGAGACCGGGCGGGCGCTCCGGACCCCGTACCCTCGTCCTTTGTGAGTACGCGCGCGGCACAGGCACTTCGGCACGGTGGCGATGTCGTGTGCGCGGTGCGCGGGCTGACCAAGACCTATCCGGCGGTGCGGGGGCGGCGCGGGGTGCCGGGGGCGCCCGCGGTGCGGGCCACGGACGATCTGGGGCTGGACATCCGCCGCGGTGAGATCTTCGGGCTGCTCGGGCCGAACGGCGCCGGCAAGTCCACCCTCGTACGCCAGCTGACCGGGCTGATGCGGCCCGATGCCGGGCGCGTCGAGATCCTCGGGCACGACATCGTGAAGCATCCCGAGCGGGCCTCGCGGATTCTCGCCTACCTCGGGCAGGAGTCGACCGCGCTCGACGATCTGACCGTGTCGCTGGCGGCCGAGACGACCGGGCGGCTGCGCGGCCTGGAGGCGCGGCAGGCGCGGGACGAGCGGGACGCCGTACTCGAAGAGCTCGGTCTTACGGCCATTGCCGGGCGGGCTCTCAGGAAGCTGTCCGGTGGGCAGCGGCGGCTGGCGTGTTTCGCCGCCGCGCTGGTCGGGGAGCGGCCGCTGCTGGTGCTGGACGAGCCGACCACCGGGATGGACCCCGTGGCGCGGCGGGCCGTGTGGGCCGCGGTCGACCGGCGGCGGGCCGAGCGGGGGACGACCGTACTGCTGGTCACCCACAATGTGATCGAGGCCGAGACCGTGCTGGACCGGGTCGCCGTGCTCGACCAGGGGCGGGTGATCGCCTGCGACACCCCCGCCGGGCTCAAGGAGCAGGTCGCCGGGGAGGTGCGGGTCGAGCTGGTGTGGCGCGAGACGGCGCCGCTGCACGTCCCGGAGATGGCCGCACTGCGTGAGCGGGCCGTCGAGGCCGGGCGGCGCTGGACGCTGCGGCTCGCGCCCGAGGAGGCCCGCGCGGTCGTCGCCACGGTCACCGGCGGGGCGGCCTTCGCCGCGCTGGACGACTTCACGCTGGCCACGCCCAGCCTGGAGGACGTGTATCTGGCGTTGGGCGGGGCGGCACGAGGGCTGGTGAAGGCGTGAGCGGGATGCCGGTCGGGTCCGTACAGGTAGTCGTGTCCGTGCAGGTAGTCGTGTCCGTGCAGGGACGGGAGAGCGCGTCCGTAGGGGACGGCGTGCGCGCCGCAGGGAAGGAGCGCAGCTCGTCGTGAGTGTCGTACCCGCCGAGGTTCTGCCCGGTGCCGTGGCCGAGGAGGCCGACGGTGCGCGGGGCGAGGAGGGGCTCGCCCCGCGGGCGCGGATGTGGCCGTCGCTCGCCGCCGTGTACCGGGCGCAGCTGTCGCGGGCCCGGGTGGCGCGGATTCCGCTGCTGTTCGTGGCGACCTTCCAGTCGGTCGGCATCCTGATCATGATGCGCGGGGTCGTGGACGCGGGCGGCGACGACGCCCGGTTCGTGGTCGCCGGGTCGTCCGTGCTGGTCGTCGCCTACGTCGGGCTGAATCTGCTGGCCCAGTACTTCGGGCAGTTGCGGGGGAACGGCGGGCTCGACCACTACGCGACGCTGCCGGTGCCGCCGGCGGCCGTGGTGCTGGGGGCGGCGGGGGCGTACGCGTCCTTCACCGTGCCCGGGACGTTGGTGACCGCGGTGTTCGGGGGCGTGCTGTTCGGGCTGCCGCTGTCGCATCTGTGGGTGCTGATCGCGGTGATCCCGCTCGCGGGTGCGGCGCTGTCCGGGCTGGGGGCGGCGCTGGGGCTGCTCGCGCCGAGGCCTGAGCTGGCCACCTTGCTGGGGCAGTTGGGCATGTCGGCCGCGCTGTTGCTGGGTGTGCTGCCGGCCGACCGGATGCCTGAGGTGGTGCGGTTCGCGCGGGATCTGCTGCCGTCGACGTACGGTGTGGAGGCCTTCGCGCGGACGTTCGGGCCGCATCCCGACTGGGCGGTCGTGGTCGGTGACCTGGCCGTCTGCGCCGGGGTGGGCGTCGTCTCGCTGGCCGTGGCAACCTGGGCGTACCGTCGGGCGGCCGTCCGGTGACGCGCCGCACAGGCGGGCCTGGCACGATGTCAGGGTGACCGCACCGTTGACTCCGCCACCGCCTCCGCATGAACAGTCCTCGCAGAACGTATGGCAGCCGCCGGCTGCCGGGTATGCGCCTCCCGCGGCGCGGGACGCCGCCTGGGACGGTACGTACGGACAGGACGGGCCCGGAATGAAGACCGAAGTGCGGGAGGCCGCCGTGATCACGGTGGCCGTGGCGCTCGGCGGGGTGCTGCTCGGGTTGCTGTGGTGGTGGCTGGCGCCGCATGTGCCGCTGGTCGGGGACGTCGTGGACAAGAGCTGGGTCGTCTATCTCTCCGACAGCGAGGGGGAGCAGGCGGTCGGGGTGGACGGAACGTTCACTCTGCTCGCGCTGGGGTTCGGTGTGGTGAGTGCGCTGGCGGTGTTTCTCTGGCGGCGGCGTGGGGGTGTGCCGCTGGTCGTGGCGCTGGGGGTCGGGGGGCTGCTCGGATCCCTGCTGGCGTGGCGGCTGGGTGTGTGGCTCGGGCCTGCGCAGGATGTGATCGCCCACGCGAAGCAGGTGGGCAAGGGTGTCACCTTCTCGGCGCCGCTGAAACTGGGGGCGAAGGGGGCGGTGCTTGCTTGGTCGCTGGCCGCGCTGCTGGTGCACCTCGGGCTGACGGCGCTGTTCGGGCCCCGGGACCCGGAGCCGTACCAGCAGGGCCCTGGCCAGACGGATCCGTACGGGGCTCCGCTGCCGTAAGCCTGTTTTCTCGCCCCCGCCGCCCCTACCCGTCCCATCCCCAGGGGCAGCCGCCCCTTCGCCCCCGCCTCCTGGGGGCTCCGCCCCCAGCCCCCCGATCGGCCCTGAACGGGCCTCGTCCTCAAACGCCGGACGGGCTGAGAGGGCTGAGCACTGCCGGGCCCCTGCGGGTGGGTGGGGGTTGGGATGGCGGTGGCTTGGCCTCGAACGGCGGACGGGCTGAGAGGGAGGGCTGAGCACCCCGGGCCCCTGTGCGGCGGGACGGCGGTGGCTTGTTCTCGAGCGCCGCGCGGGTTGAGGGGGCTGGGTAGTGCTGGTCCCTGCGGGTGGGTGGGGGTTGGGATGGCGGTGGCTTGGCCTCGAACGCCGGGCGGGCTGGATGGTGGCGGTCGACCTCGAGAAGTGCCGCTGGCTGAGGCGATGCCCGAGCAGGTGTGCGGGGGATCGGGATGGCAGTGGCTCGCTCTTGAGTGGTGGACCAGGCTGAGTGCTGGTGTCGGGTGTTCGGGGTGGCCGTGGCTCGTCGGTGCGTGATCGACGGGCTGAGGATTGCTGAGCGGGGTCGAGTCGGGCCGCCCGCCGCGGGCTCGGCCTCGAACGCCGGGTGGGCTGGTTGGGCGCGCCGGCGTTCGAGGGGGTGGGTCAGGCCGGGCGGTGGCCGTGGTTTGAGCGGCCCTTCTTGGTGCGCCACTTGCGTTTCCGGGTTTTCTTCGACATGTCCCTCGTTCTTAACCGAGCGAGGGACCGGCGTCGAGGGGTCACGCACGGCCGATGGGGGCCACCACCGCTTCTGTGAGCTTGGCCAGGTCCTCGGGGGAGAGTTCGACCTCCAGGCCTCTGCGGCCCGCCGAGACGCAGATCGTGGGGTGGGTGGAGGCGGAGGCGTCCAGGACCGTGGGGAGTTTCTTGCGTTGGCCGAGGGGGGAGATGCCGCCCCGGACGTAGCCCGTGGTGCGTTCGGCGAGGGCGGGGTCCGCCATGGCTGCCCGTTTGCCGCCCACTGCCGTGGCCAGGGCCTTCAGGTCCAGGGTGCCCGCCACCGGGACCACCGCGACGGTCAGGGCGCCGTCCACGTCGGCCACGAGCGTCTTGAAGACGCGGTCCGGGGACACGCCCATCGCCTCCGCGGCCTCCTCGCCGTAGGAGGGATGGGCGGGGTCGTGGTCGTAGGCGTGGATCGTGAAGGGCACACCCGCTGTTGTCAGGGCCACCGTCGCCGGTGTGCCGCCCTGTTGCTGTTTCTTCGACTTCTTCGCCATCCCGGCCTTCACAAGTGACGTCAGTTGAGGCTCGTCCGGCCGCGCGTCAGGTCCGACGCCGGCAGTGACGGCAGGCTACGGATGATCGCCGTCTCGGAGCGAAGGAGTTTCAGTTCCTCGCGGAGACGGGACGCGGTGTCGGGGGCCTGGAGGAGGCGTTGCTTGGCCGGGGTGTCCAGCATCATCGCCGCGGCCACGAGGTAGGAGACGACGGAGGGTTCGTCGGGGAGGTCGGCGCCGGTGGAGAGCGATCGCTCCCTCGCGCCCGCCAGACGCTTCTGGTACTGGCGGAAGGCGCGGAGGACGCCTTCGCCCAGCGCGCCCGCCTCGTCGCCCCGTTCCTCCGGAAGCTCCTCCAGCTCGGCCGTGAGGAAAGGGCCCGACGTGTCGACCGAGACGACCCGGACGCGGGTCGTACCCGTCGCCAGGACCTCGTACGTGCCGTCCTCCCGCTCGCGGATCGTCGCCGCGTCGGCCACACAGCCCACCCCGTGCAACGACTTCAGCGGATCGGGGCCGAAGCCGGCCGCCGGGCCGCGCTCGGGCACTGCCGTGGGATCCGGCATGCCGGGCGCGCTCGGCGCCACCTCGTGGCCGTCGCGGATCGCCACGACGGCGAACCGGCGCGGTTCCTCCTCGGGGGTCTTCAGCAGCTCACGCATCATGGCGCGATAGCGCTCCTCGAAGACGTTGAGCGGCAGGACGAGCCCCGGGAACAGCACCGAGTTCAGGGGAAAGAGCGGGAGACGGACGGTGGTCACGGCGCAAGAGCCTAATGGTCGGCGGAGCGTGCGCGTCCGGCATGGTCACCGAGCGGGTCCCGGGGCGGGGGTACGAGGCCCTCGGAGCAGCGGGCGGTCACCTCGGCGCGCACCTTCAGGAAGAGCGCCAGCGGGTCGTCCGACAGGTGGTCCCACGGGAAGGACGTGGCGTACGGGCCGATCAGCCGGAGCTGAGCGAGCGCGTCCTCGCGGCGCTCCAGGCGTACGAGGACGTACACCAGCTTGTTGCGGATCTCGGCCGGCCAGGGCGTCGCCGCCGGGAAGCGGGCCGAGAGCGCGATCGCCCGGTCGGCCGCCGCGTCCAGCCGCTCGCGCGGCACCTGCGTGCCCGAGCCGCCGGTGAGACAGGCGAGGGCCGCCCGGGACGGCAGCGCCTGGAGGAGCGAGTCGGCCTGGGCGTCCTGCGCGGCCCGGTCGGCGAAGTCGAAGCACTCGCGGTACGAGCCCTTCCAGGAGGCCGCCAGATAGCGCAGCGCGGCCGCGTGGCAGCCATAGTGGTGCGGGGCGCGGCGCAGCGCCGCCTCCCAGAGTTCGCCGAAGTACTTGTGGCCGGCGTGGGTGCCGCGCGCGTGGTCCAACGCGATCCGCCACGGCACCGGATCGCGGTCGTCACCCCGCGCCGCGGCCGTGATCATCGCGCTGACATCGCGCAGCAGCTCCGCGCGCGCCGGGGAGTCCCAGGCGCGGTCCACCGCGAGCTGGGCCCGCAGCAACAGGACGTCCGGGTCCTGGGGCGCGTCGGCGTACCACTGCTCCAGCCACTCGACGCGCGAGCGCGCGAAGGCCGTCAGCCGTCTCGTGTAGCGGTCGCGGTACTCCCATTCGGCACGCGCGCGCGTGGCGGTCAACAGCGCGGACACGGGGCCGTACTCGCCGCGCGCGGCGGCGACCAGCACGGGGCCCAGACGGTCGTCGGGCGCGTCGAGCAGCACCTCGTCGTCGGCGGGCAGGCCGAGGGCGTCCGCGGGCGGCGCGGAGGCGGCGGGGCGCGTCGTGGTCCGGGGGGTCCGGGCCGTGCGGTTGAAGGGGTGCAGCAGTGCCATGGTGTCGACCATTGAAAGGCCGCAGGTCAGGCGTGCGCCAGCCGGAAGGGGCAACTCATCGAAAGTTGTACGCCGCCCAGTCAAGAGACCGTAAAGGTCCTCTGTTCAACAACTGTCCGGCATGTGCAGATCCCGTGATGATCAGTTGCGGCGCAGCAGCCGCGTCGCCCCCGCCGCCACCGTCGTCGCCAGCACCCAGCCCAGCAGGATCATCATCGCGGCCAGCCACTGCCAGCCGCCGCTGAGCTGCCAGACCCCGACCTGGCCCAGGTCGATGACCGGCAGCAGCAGGTCCAGGGCGAACAGCGCCGGGTTCCACGGCGGATGCGCCGCCGGCTGCAGCGGCGGATGGCTCGCGTGTGCGAAGGCCAGCGAGCCCGCGGCCCACAGCACCGCCATCCACACCGCGGCCCGCCCCGGCCGGTACCCGTAGGCCACCGTCCAGTCCTGCGCGTACCCCCACAGCTTGGCGGCGAGCGGCAGGCTCTCCCGGCGCCGACGCTGCTTGGCCAGCAGCACTTCGCGCGCGTCCTCGTCCTCACCGCCCGCCCGCAGCACGGAGGCCAGGCGCTCGTACGGCTCCGGGTTGTACTCGGCGGTCGCCGCGGCCACCCACTCCAGCCGCTCCTCCAGCGGGAAAGGCCCCTGCGGTACGAGGTTCTCGTACTGGAAACCGCCCATGTGCAGGTTGCCCGGACCCGGCCAGGCGCTCGCCCGGTCGATCAGGTTGACCACTCGCGCACCCGACAGAACGATCTTGCCGCGCTGCGGTCTCTCGCCGAGGAAGCGCAGCTCCGGCGTCTGCGCGCGGCGCAGCGACAGCTCCTGGTCGTCGGTGAAGGCGAACCGCGCCCGCTCCAGGTCGACCGCGTCCCCGAACCGCCCGTCGTCGAGCCGCACCCCGCCCTGGGCCTCGAACCGCTGGATGCGCGTCCCGCGCGCGGGCGTCGCCCCGCTCAGCATCGACGCCCCTACGCCCGCCGGGGTCAGGTACAGCGTGCGCCCGACGGTCAGCTGGGGAGCGTTCAGCGCGAGCCTGCCGTACGGGTTGGCCAGCCGGGCACCGCGCAGGCTCAGCGAGACGCCGACCTTGGCGCTGCGCAGGCTCAGCTCGCCCTCCGACTCCAGCAGCTCGGCCTGGAGGTCCTGGCCGACCGTCATGCCGTCGGCGGCGATCGACCGGCCGCTGCGGTCGCGGTAGACGATCGCCTGGTTGAGCATCAGGTCCGTGCCGATGTGCGCGTCGGTGAGCCGCACGCCGTTGTGGAACCGGCACCGGGGCAGATGCAGATCGCCCTCCGTGTGCACCCGGGCCGCCTCCAGCCGCGGCACCGAGCAGTCGACCATCCGCATGGTCGCGAAGCGGGCCTCCGGCAGCAGGACGTCCCGCTCGAAGCGGCAGCCGCGCAGCTCCACGTACGGCACGACGACCCCGCCCGCCAGATCCATCGTGCCGCTGATCTGCACGCCGACCAGCTTCAGCGAGGACACCCGGCCCGCGAGCGCCGGCGGCCCGTCCAACAGCAGCCAGCACACGATCCGCGCCCGCACGGTCCGCTCGGGTCCCCAGGGGTGCCCGCCGTGCGGATCGTCGACGACCGTGTCCCCGCTGCTCAGGTCGTACACGCTGCCGTTGCGGAAGGCCTGCCACATACCGGCCTCGGCCGCGGTCAGGTCGTCCGGCAGCTCTCCGGTGCGGACACCGGCCCCCTCGGTCACTACTCCTCCATCCTTGCGTGCGCACAGCTGTTCATGCCCGTTGAGTCACACCCGAAGCACAGGACGTGCTGTGCCTTGTGGGGGGATACCCCCCCCACACCCCCCGCGATCTTCCGGGTTCCGGCAGGGTTCTGCAGTGGGGTTCTGTATCAGCCATTGATACGCGCGGACGGTGGCTGAGGCCGGTCTGAGAGAATTGACGGTGTGATCTCCCGAATCGATCTGCGCGGCGACGCCCTCCCCGAGGGTCCCGCCCTGCGCGACCTCTTGCCCCGAGCCGACTTCGACGTCTCGGCCGCCCTCGAGAAGGTGCGTCCGATCTGCGAAGCCGTGCATCATCGGGGCGACGCGGCGCTGATCGACTTCGCGGAGAAGTTCGACGGGGTCGCGCTGGAGCAGGTCCGGGTGCCCGCCGAGGCGCTCACCAAGGCACTGGACGAGCTCGACCCGGCCGTGCGCGCGGCCCTGGAGGAGTCCATCCGCCGCGCCCGTCTCGTCCACCGCGAGCAGCGCCGTACGACCCACACGACCCAGGTGGTGCCGGGCGGCTCCGTGACCGAGAAGTGGGTACCGGTCGAGCGGGTCGGGCTCTACGCCCCCGGCGGCCGGTCCGTGTACCCGTCCTCCGTCGTCATGAACGTCGTCCCGGCCCAGGAGGCCGGCGTCGAGTCCATCGCGCTCGCCTCCCCGGCGCAGGCCGAGTTCGGCGGCCTCCCGCACCCGACGATCCTGGCCGCCTGCGCGCTGCTCGGCGTCGACGAGGTGTACGCCGCCGGTGGCGCGACCGCCGTCGCGATGTTCGCGTACGGCACCGAGTCCTGCGCGCCCGCCGACATGGTCACGGGTCCCGGCAACATCTGGGTCGCCGCCGCCAAGCGCTACTTCACCGGCAAGATCGGCATCGACGCCGAGGCCGGCCCGACCGAGATCGCGGTCCTGGCCGACGAGAGTGCCGACCCGGTGCACGTCGCCTCCGACCTGATCAGCCAGGCCGAGCACGACCCGCTCGCCGCCGCCGTCCTGGTCACCGACTCCGTCGCGCTCGCGGACGCGGTCGAGAAGGAGCTGGAGCCGCAGGTCGCGGCCACCAAGCACATCGAGGACCGGATCGTGCCGGCTCTCCGGGGCAGGCAGTCCGCGATCGTCCTCGTGGACGGGATCGACGAGGGGCTTCGGGTCGTCGACGCGTACGGCGCCGAGCACCTGGAGATCCAGACGGCCGATGCCGCCGCGGTCGCCGACCGGGTCAAGAACGCGGGCGCGATCTTCATCGGCCCCTGGGCGCCGGTCTCGCTCGGCGACTACGCGGCCGGGTCCAACCACGTCCTGCCCACCGGCGGTTGCGCCTGCCACTCCTCGGGTCTGTCCGTCCAGTCCTTCCTGCGCGGCATCCACATCGTCGACTACTCGAAAGACGCGCTGGCAGAGGTCGCGCATCACGTGGTCACGCTGGCGGAGGCGGAGGACCTGCCGGCCCACGGGGCGGCGATCAAGGCCAGGTTCGGTTGGAAGGTGCCTGAGAGCAAGTGAGCTTCGGAATCGACGATCTCCCCGTACGGGACGAGCTGCGCGGCAAGTCTCCTTATGGCGCGCCCCAGTTGGACGTCCCCGTACGGCTGAACACCAATGAGAACCCCTATCGGCTGCCCGAGGCGCTGGTCGAGCGCATCGCCGAGCGTGTCCGCGAGGCCGCCCGCGACCTCAACCGCTACCCGGACCGGGACGCCGTCGAGCTGCGCACCCAGCTCGCCAAGTACCTGACCGACACGTCCGGTTACGAGGTGGGCCTGGCCAACGTCTGGGCGGCGAACGGTTCCAACGAGGTCATCCAGCAGCTGCTGCAGACCTTCGGCGGGCCCGGCCGTACGGCGATCGGCTTCGAGCCGTCGTACTCGATGCACGGCCTCATCGCGCGCGGCACCGGCACCGGCTGGATCTCGGGTCCGCGCAACACCGACTTCACGATCGACCTGCCGGCTGCCCAGCACTGGATCGCCGAGAACAAGCCGGACGTCGTCTTCATCACGACCCCCAACAACCCGACGGGCAACGCGGTTCCGCGCGAGACGGTCCTCGCGCTGTACGAGGCCGCGCAGGCGGCCAAGCCGTCGATGGTGATCGTGGACGAGGCGTACATCGAGTTCAGTCACGGCGACTCGCTGCTGCCGCTGCTCGAAGGTAGGCCGAATCTCGTCGTCTCGCGGACGATGTCGAAGGCTTTCGGCGCGGCGGGGCTCCGCCTCGGATATCTTGCCGCGCACCCGGCCGTAGTCGACGCCGTGCAACTCGTACGGCTGCCGTACCACCTGTCGGCCGTCACCCAGGCGACCGCGCTGGCCGCCCTGGAGCACACCGACACACTGCTGAAGTACGTCGAGCAGTTGAAGTCGGAGCGGGACCGGCTGGTGAGCGAGCTCAGGGCGGCCGGATACGAGGTCGTGGAGTCCGACGCGAACTTCGTGCAGTTCGGGCTGTTCGAGGGCGAGGGTGGGTCGCACGCCGCCTGGCAGAAGATCCTCGACCACGGTGTGCTGGTCCGGGACAACGGCATTCCCGGGTGGCTGCGGGTGTCCGCCGGAACCCCGGAGGAGAACGACGCGTTCCTCGACGCGGTACGTGAACTGAAGAAGGAGCAGAGCGCATGACTCGCGAAGGCCGCGTCGGCAGAATCGAGCGGGTGACCAAGGAGACGTCGGTGCTGGTCGAGATCGATCTCGACGGCAGCGGCAAGGTCGAGGTGTCGACAGGCGTCGGCTTCTACGACCACATGCTCGACCAGCTCGGCCGGCACGGTCTGTTCGACCTGACCGTGAAGACCGAGGGCGACCTGCACATCGACTCCCACCACACCATCGAGGACACCGCCCTCGCGCTCGGCGCCGCCTTCAAGCAGGCGCTCGGCGACAAGGTGGGGATCTACCGCTTCGGCAACTGCACGGTCCCGCTCGACGAGTCCCTGGCCCAGGTGACCGTCGACCTGTCCGGCCGCCCCTACCTCGTGCACACCGAGCCCGAGAACATGGCGCCGATGATCGGCGAGTACGACACGACGATGACCCGGCACATCCTGGAGTCCTTCGTGGCCCAGGCCCAGATCGCGCTGCACGTGCACGTGCCGTACGGTCGAAACGCCCACCACATCGTGGAGTGCCAGTTCAAGGCGCTGGCGAGGGCGCTGCGGTACGCGAGCGAGCGCGACCCGCGGGCCGCCGGCATCCTCCCCTCCACGAAGGGCGCGCTGTGACCGGGCTGTCGACCCTCCTGATCGTCGTCGGCCTCTTCCTGGTCGGCGGCATCATCTCCTTCGTCAAGCAGGGGATGCCGAAGCAGCTGATCGTGCTGCTGTCGATCGGTGCCGCGATGTGCCTGGTCGCCGGGATCATGCGGCTGGAGGTGTGGAATTGAGCGCTCCTTCGAAGAAGGTCGTCGTCTTCGACTACGGCTTCGGCAATGTGAGGTCCGCCGAACGCGCCCTCGCCCGCACCGGCGCGGACGTCGAGATAACGCGTGACTTCGACAAGGCCATGGACGCCGACGGCC
Source organism: Streptomyces sp. NPDC001617 (assembly GCF_053596855.1). Lineage (NCBI taxonomy): Bacteria > Bacillati > Actinomycetota > Actinomycetes > Kitasatosporales > Streptomycetaceae > Streptomyces > Streptomyces sp. NPDC001617. The sequence continues at coordinate 26,122 of NZ_JBSFHA010000102.1, read as the reverse complement.
TGCTGGTGCCGGGCGTCGGCGCCTTCGCCGCCTGTATGAAGGGGCTCAAGGAGGCGCGCGGCGACTGGATCATCGACCGCCGGCTGTCCGGCGGGCGCCCGGTCATGGGCATCTGTGTCGGCATGCAGATCCTCTTCGCGCGGGGCATCGAGCACGGCGTGGAGACCGAGGGCCTCGACGAGTGGCCCGGCTCGGTCGAGCCGCTGCAGGCCGAGATCGTGCCCCACATGGGCTGGAACACCGTCGAGGCACCGGCCGACTCCGAGCTGTTCGCCGGCCTGGACGCGGACGCGCGCTTCTATTTCGTGCACTCGTACGCCGTCCACGACTGGACCCTCGAAGTGCACAACCCGACGATGCACGCGCCCAAGGTGACCTGGTCGACACACGGCAAGCCCTTCGTGGCGGCCGTGGAGAACGGCGCCCTGTGGGCCACCCAGTTCCACCCCGAGAAGTCCGGCGACGCCGGAGCGCAGCTGCTCACCAACTGGATCGGAACCCTGTAGACCATGGCCAAGCTCGAACTCCTCCCCGCCGTCGACGTCCGCGACGGCCAGGCCGTACGCCTCGTGCACGGCGAGTCCGGGACCGAGACCTCCTACGGCTCCCCCCTGGAGGCCGCTCTCGCCTGGCAGCGGTCGGGCGCCGAATGGCTGCACCTGGTCGACCTGGACGCCGCGTTCGGCACCGGTGACAACCGCGCGCTGATCGCCGAGGTCGCGGGGGCGATGGACATCAAGGTGGAGCTGTCCGGAGGCATCCGGGACGACGACACCCTCGCCGCCGCCCTGGCCACCGGCTGCACGCGCGTGAACCTCGGTACGGCCGCCCTGGAGACCCCGGAGTGGGTCGCCAAGGTCATCGCCGAGCACGGCGACAAGATCGCGGTGGGCCTCGACGTACGGGGTACCACGCTCCGGGGCCGTGGCTGGACCCGCGACGGCGGCGACCTCTACGAGACGCTGGAGCGGCTCAACAAGGAGGGCTGCGCGCGGTACGTCGTCACCGACATCGCCAAGGACGGCACGCTGCAGGGCCCCAACCTGGAGCTGCTGCGCAATGTCTGCGCGGCGACGGACCGCCCGGTCGTGGCCTCCGGCGGCGTGTCGTCCCTGGACGACCTCCGTGCCATCGCCGAGCTGGTACCCCTCGGTGTCGAGGGCTCCATCGTCGGGAAGGCCCTGTACGCGAAGGCGTTCACCCTGGAAGAGGCTTTGGAGGCGGTAGCCCAGTGAGCGACGTACGGCGTGTCACGACCGGTGCGCCCTGGGAGGAGGCCTTCGGCTACTCCCGCGCGGTGGAGCTGCCGAACGGCCTGGTGCTGGTCGCCGGCTGCACCTCGATAGTGGACGGCCAGATCGCCGGAGGCGGTCCGTACGAACAGACGGTCAACGCGTTCAACGTCGCGCTCGCGGCGCTGGAGCGGCTGGGGCTCGGTCGTGACGACGTCGTGCGTACGCGCATGTACATCACCCATGCCCGGGACGTGGACGACGTCGGACGCGCTCACAAGGAGCTGTTCGACTCCGTCCGGCCCGCCGCATCCATGATCATCGTCTCCGGCTTCGTGGACCCCAGCCTGGTCGTCGAGGTCGAGGTGGAGGCGTTCCGAGGAGAAACCGCAGTATGACCCTTGCCGTACGAGTCATCCCCTGCCTGGACGTGGACAACGGCCGGGTCGTCAAGGGTGTCAACTTCCAGAACCTGCGCGACGCGGGCGACCCCGTCGAGATGGCCAAGGTGTACGACGCCGAGGGCGCCGACGAGCTGACGTTCCTGGACATCACCGCGTCGTCCGGCAACCGCGAGACGACGTACGACGTGGTGCGCCGCACCGCCGAGCAGGTGTTCATCCCGCTGACGGTCGGCGGCGGCGTCCGCACGGCCGAGGACGTGGACAAGCTGCTGCGGGCCGGCGCGGACAAGGTCGGGGTGAACACCGCCGCCATCGCCCGCCCGGACCTGATCCGCGAGATCGCCGAGCGGTTCGGCCGGCAGGTGCTGGTGCTGTCGGTGGACGCGCGGCGCACTCCCGAGGGCACCTTCGAGGTGACGACCCACGGCGGCCGTCGGGGCGCCGGCATCGACGCCGTCGAGTGGGCACACCGGGCCGCGGAGCTGGGCGCGGGCGAGATCCTGCTCAACTCGATGGACGCGGACGGCACGAAGGACGGCTACGACCTGGAGATGATCGCCGCCGTCCGCAAGCACGTGACGGTCCCGGTGATCGCCTCGGGCGGCGCGGGCAAGCTGGCCGACTTCCCGCCGGCCATCGCGGCGGGCGCGGACGCGGTGCTGGCGGCGTCGGTGTTCCACTTCGGGGATCTGCGGATCGGCGAGGTGAAGCAGGCGCTGAAGGAGGCGGGGTACCCGGTGCGGTGACACCCCCGTAGCGGCGAGGTAGGCCCCGGTCACCTGGTGAGCGGGGCTTACTCATGGAGAGATGCGAAAGGAAAGTTGCGCAAAATCTATTGCGCAATTTTTCTTTCGTACCTAGCGTGGAGGCATGGCAGACAGGGAGAGGGACCGCCGCATCACCGACCTGGGCACGCTCAAGGCGCTCGCCCATCCACTGCGGACGAAGCTGTACCGGGCGCTGACCGTCGCGCGGGTGGCGACGGCCTCACAGCTGGCCGAGCAGGTCGACGAAGCCGTCTCCCTGGTCAGCTACCACTTGCGCAAGCTGGCCGAGCACGGCCTCGTCGAGGAGGCCGAACCGCGGAGCGCCGACGGCCGCGAGCGCTGGTGGCAGCCCGCCTCCGACGGCATCAGCATCCACGACGCGGACTTCCGGGACGCCCCCGAGAAGGCCGCCGCGCACACCGCCGCCAGCCGGCTCTTCTTCGAGCAGCGCACCGACATGTACCGCCGCTGGCTCGACGAGCGCGCCCACTGGAGCGGCGCGTGGACGACGGCCTCCGATTCCTCGGAGTGGCTGCTCAAACTCACGTCCGACGAACTCTCCGCGCTGTGCAAGGAGATGTACACACTCGTCCGCAGGTACGAGGAGCGCGGCCGGGCCGCCGTCGAAGCGGGCGACACCGAGGGCCGCGAGAACGTCGCGGTGCACACGTACGGCTTCCCCTTCCGTATCTGAGATCGGACGGTTCCCGTGACCACCACGCTCGAGTCGCCGGCCCGCCCGAGCGACCGGTGCGCCCACCGCGATCCCAACGTCCTGCGGTGGCTCGGGGCGTACACCTCGTCCGCGATGGGCGACAACGTCTACTACATCGCCCTGTCCTGGACCGCCGTCCAGTCCGGTACCCCCGCCCAGGCCGGATTGGTCACCGCGGCCAGTGCGCTGCCGCGCGCCCTGCTGATGCTCGGCGGGGGAGTGGTGGCCGACCGCTACGGGCCGCGCCGCACCGTCCTGGTCAGCACCGCGGCGCGCAGTGCCCTCGTCCTGACCGCCGCCGGCCTGCTGCTCGCCACCAGCCCCGGGCTGTGGGTGCTGGGCGCGGTCGCGATGGCCTTCGGCGTCGTCGACGCGGTCTTCCTGCCCGCCGCCGGCGCCCTGCCCGCGCGGATCACCGGGCGCGGACAGCTCGCGCGCGTCCAGGGCATGCGGGGTCTCGCCACCCGGCTGGCCAACGTCTTCGGCGGACCGCTGGGCGGCCTCGGTGTCGCCGTCGGCGGCACGGCGGGCGCGTTCGGACTGGCCGCGCTACTCGTCGGCGTGTCCCTGCCGCTGCTGCTGGCCGTCAGGGTCGGCCCGTCGGCCCCCGACGACGCGACGGGACGGAGCGCGGCCCTGACCGAACTGCGGGACGGGCTGCGCCACATCCGCCGGGACGCGGTGCTGCGGCCGCTCGTGATCGCCGCGGCCCTCAGCGACCTGGGCTTCGTCGGCCCGATGAACCTTGGTCTGACCGTGCTGGCGCAGGAGCGCGGCTGGGGCTCCTCCGGCATGGGCTGGGTGGTCGCCGGCTTCGGCACCGGTGCCGGCGCCGCCTCGCTCCTGCTCACCTGGCGCGGGTGGGTGCCCCGCGCCGGGGCCGTGGCCGGGGTGACGACCCTCCTGAGCGCCGCGGCCATCGGCTCGCTCGCTCAGGTGACGTCCGTCGCCGCGGCGACCGGTGTGGCCCTGTGCGTCGGGCTGCTCGCAGGGTTGGCGGGGGCCTTGTGCGGGGCACTGACACAGACCGCGGCGGGCCCGGCCTATCTCGGCCGGGTCACCGCCGCCTCCACGCTCGTCGGCTTCGGCGTCGCACCGCTCACCTTCCCCGTGGTCGGCTGGGCGGCCGACCGGTGGGGTACGGGCCACGTCTTCGCCGTGTGTGCCTCGGTCAGCGCGCTGGGCGGCGTCCTCGCCCTGTGCGTGCAGCCCCTGCGCCGCGCCGAACTCCCCCGCTGACCCTCACTCCTTGCGCTGCGCCAGCTGGATCAGGTTCCCCACGGTGTCGTCCAGTACGGCCGTGATCACCGGCCCCTGCTCCTGCGGGCCCTGCGTGAAGTGCACGCCGAGTCCCTGCAGGCGCGCGTACTCCGCCTCGATGTCGTCCACGGAGAAGACGATGCACGGGAGCCCCGCCTCGTACACCGCCTTGCGGTACGGCTCCGCGATGGGGCCCTGGCCTGGCTCCAGCAGCAGCTGGAGGTCCTGCTGGGCCCCCTCGGCCGCGCCCACCGTGACGAACAGCGTGCCGCCGCCCAGGTCCATGTGGACGCGGGTCTCGAAACCGAGGACGTCCGTGTAGAAGGCGTGCGCCTTCGTGACGTCGTCGACGTACACGCTGGTCATCGCGACCTTGATCATCGTGTGCCTTTCAGATGCCCAGTTGCTTCGCGTCGTGCAGCTTGGCGATCGCGTCCTTGTCGCCGTCCAGTTCGACCTTGGCGGTGCTCTGCCGGCCCATGGTGAACAGCAGCAGCTCGGAGGGCTCGCCGGTCGCCGTCACGACGGGCGTGCCGCGGTGCGCGACCGCCGTCTGCCCGTCCGGACGGCGCAGCACCAGTCCCGTCGGGACACCGCGGCCGATCAGCCGGGCGGTGCGCTCCAGGCGGGACCACAGGGCGTCCTGGAAGACCTGGTCGAGCTCGCGCGGCGTCCAGTCCGGCTGGGCCCGGCGGACGTCCTCCGTGTGGACGTAGAACTCCACCGTGTTCGACATCTCGTCGACCTGCTTGAGCTGGAAGGGCGAGAAGCGCGGTGGGCCGGTGCGGATGAGCTGGATCAGCTCCTCGTACGGCTTCGCGGCGAACTCGGCCTGCACCCGCTCCAGGCGCGGCGCGAGCTGCTTGATCAGAAGGCCGCCGGCGGCGTCGGGGCGGCGCTCGCGCACCACCACGTGCGCGGCGAGGTCACGGGTGAGCCAGCCCTCGCAGAGGGTCGGGGCCTCCGGGCCCTCCGCCTCCAACAGGTCGGCGAGAAGAAGTCGTTCACGCTTGGCGAAAGTCGACATGCAGTCAGCCTACGACCCCCTCCGGGGTCCGCCCACCCGCCACCCGACCACCACACCTCATCAAGGCGCCGCGCGCCCCTGTTTTCCAGTCAGTGGACACCCCACGGTCACTGTCAGTGGCGCGCGGCACAATGGCACCCATGACCAGTACGACCGGTACGCCCCGGCCCAGCAGCCTCGATCCCGAGATCGCCGCGCGCCTCAAGCGCAGCGCCGACGGGCTCGTCCCCGCCATCGCCCAGCAGTACGACACCGGTGAGGTGCTGATGCTCGGCTGGATGGACGACGAGGCACTGCACCGCACGCTCACCACGGGCCGCTGCACCTACTGGTCGCGCAGCCGCCAGGAGTACTGGGTCAAGGGCGACACCTCCGGCCACTTCCAGTGGGTGAAGTCGGTCGCCCTGGACTGCGACGCGGACACCGTGCTGGTCAAGGTCGACCAGGTCGGCGCCGCCTGCCACACCGGCGCGCGCACCTGCTTCGACGCCGACGTGCTCCTCAAGGACGGCGCCGATTCCGGCGTACCGTCCGCGGATCAGTAAGGTCTGCCGCCATGGACCTCGAGACCTTCCGCAAGCTCGCCACCGACCGGCGCGTCATCCCGGTCACGCGCAAGCTCCTCGCCGACGGCGACACTCCGGTCGCGCTCTACCGCAAGCTCGCCGCCGAGCGCGCCGGCACCTTCCTGCTGGAGTCCGCGGAGAACGGCCGCTCCTGGTCCCGTTATTCGTTCGTGGGCGTTCGCAGTGCCGCCACCCTCACCGCCCGCGACGGGCAGGCCCACTGGCTCGGCACCCCGCCCGTCGGCGTCCCCGTCGACGGAGACCCCCTCGCGGCGCTGCGCGCCACCATAGAGACCCTGCACACCCCGCACCAGGAGGGCATGCCGCCCTTCACCGGCGGCATGGTCGGCTACCTCGGGTACGACATCGTCCGCCGCCTGGAGAAGATCGGCCCCGGCGAGCGGGACGACCTGAAGCTGCCCGAGCTGACCATGCTCCTGACCAGCGACCTCGCCGTCATGGACCACTGGGAGGGCTCGGTCCTCCTGATCGCCAACGCGATCAACCACAACGACCTCGACACCGGTGTCGACGAGGCCTACGCCGACGCGGTGGCCCGTCTGGACGCCATGGAGGCGGACCTCTCCCGCGCGGTCGCCCAGCCGCCCGCCGTCCTCCCGCCCTCCGAACTCCCCGAGTACACCGCGCTCTGGGGCGGCCCCGACTTCCAGGCGGCCGTCGAGGACGTCAAGGAGCGCATCCGGGCCGGCGAGGCCTTCCAGGTCGTACCGTCCCAGCGCTTCGAAACGCCGTGCACGGCAAGCGCGTTGGACGTGTACCGAGTGCTGCGGGCGACCAACCCGTCCCCGTACATGTACCTGTTCCGCTTCGACGGCTTCGATGTCGTCGGCTCGTCCCCCGAGGCGCTCGTCAAGGTCGAGGACGGGCAGGCCATGGTCCACCCCATCGCCGGCACCCGGCACCGCGGCGCCACCCCGCAGGAGGACCAGGCCCTCGCCGACGAGCTGCTCGCCGACCCCAAGGAGCGCGCCGAGCACCTGATGCTGGTGGACCTCGGCCGCAACGACCTCGGGCGCGTCTGCGAGCCGGGCTCGGTCGAGGTCGTGGACTTCATGTCCATCGAGCGGTACTCGCACGTGATGCACATCGTCTCGACCGTCACCGGAAGGGTCGCCGAGGGCCGCACCGCCTTCGACGTCCTCACCGCCTGCTTCCCGGCCGGCACCCTCTCCGGCGCCCCCAAGCCCCGCGCGATGCAGATCATCGACGAACTCGAGCCGTCCCGGCGCGGGTTGTACGGCGGCTGTGTCGGCTACCTCGACTTCGCGGGCGACTCCGACACGGCCATCGCGATCCGCACGGCGCTCCTGAGGGGCGGCACGGCGTACGTCCAGGCCGGCGCCGGCATCGTCGCCGACTCGGACCCGGTCGCCGAGGACCAGGAGTGCCGCAACAAGGCGGCGGCGGTGCTGCGGGCGGTGCACACGGCCAACCGGCTGGGAAAGTAGGACGGGGCTCACGTGAACCCCGGGTGACGGTTGGCCCGGGGTTCGGGCGATAGTGGAGTACGTGACTGCTGTTCCGCACCCCCGTTCCGAAGCCGCAGGCCCCGCCCGGGCCCGTCGGCTCTCCCTCGCCGTCGCCCTGCCGGCCGGTGCGCTCGGCGCGGCCGTGGCGCTGCTCGCCACCCGGCAGCGCTGGTCGGAGGGCACCGCGACGGTGGCCGGCGGCGCGTTCCCGCTGACCGCCAAGGGCAGCGACGTCACCGGCGTCCCGGCCGCCCTGGCCATAGTGGGCCTCGCCGCGCTCGTCGCCGTGTTCGCCGTCCGCAAGTCGGGCCGGCTGCTGGTCGCGGCCCTGCTCGCGCTCTGCGGTGGCGGCACGATCGCCGCGGCCCTGCTGGGCGCCTCCGACAGCTCCGCCCTCGACGAGAAGGCCGCGCAGGCCGCCGGGGACACCTCGGCGACCGTGGACGCCCTCAGCCACACGGCGTGGCCGTACGTGGCCGCGGCGGGCGGGGCGTTGATTCTGCTGGCCGGCCTTCTCGCGCTGCGCTACGGCCGCCATTGGCCCGCGATGTCGGGGCGCTACGAGCGGGACGGGGCGCCGAAGCCTCGCCGTAGGGCCGCGACGGTTGATCCTGACCGGCCCGAGGACATCTGGAAGGCGCTGGACCGGGGCGAGGATCCGACCGGGGCATAGCGCTCCGTGGGGAGGCCGGATTGCGTCTGCGGGCCGGTGGGGGCTCGTCGCGCAGTTCCCCGCGCCCCCAAGGAAGGTCGGCCACGCTTCCCGGCGTTGACTCGCCGGGGCCACCCCCGCTCACGTCACCCGTACCCGTGCGGGACAATGTCGGATGAGCATCCGGCTCAGACACGTAAACAGCAACGAGGAGCAAGTCATGGCGGGCAGCAGCCACGGTCACACCCCGGCCGCCTGGACCGGTGTCACGATCGCCTTCATCGGTTTCTGCGTTTCGGGTGCCTTCATGGTGATGGCTCAGCCCGTGGGCTTCTGGGCCGGCATGGCGATCGTGGTCGTCGGCGGTGTCGTCGGCTGGGTCATGAGCGCGATGGGCATGGGGCAGCCGAAGGACACGCACGAGCAGTTCCAGGCGGCGCTGGCCGAGAGCCGCGCCGCCGCGAGCGCGAAGAGCTGACTCCCGTAGAGCTTGCAGAGGGGCGATCCGACACCGGATCGCCCCTCACGCATGCGTGGCGGCCATTCCAGGGGACAATGCGAAACGTGAATGCCGAGAGCCGGCCCATGACGCAGCCCGACACCGCATCCGGGGCGGCACGCCTCGCCGTCCCCGCCGGGATCATGGCCGCCGTCGCCGGGGCCTTCGCCTATGTCGGCGCGGTGGACCCCAACCAGCCCGGCCACTATCCCGTCTGCCCCCTCTACCGCCTGACCGGCATCTACTGCCCCGGCTGCGGTGGTCTGCGCAGCGCGCACGAGTTCATCCACGGCGACTTCCTCGGGGCGTTGCACGACAACGCCCTCGCCGCCGTCGGCTACCCGCTCTTCGCCGTGCTGTGGACCGTATGGGTGGTCCGCGCGGCACGTGGGCGTCCTCTGCGGCTCGCGCTCGCTCCCGGGCACATGTGGGCCATCGGAGCATTGCTGCTGGTCTTCACGGTTGTCCGGAACCTGCCGTTCGGTGGCTGGCTACGTCCTTGATCAACTGACGAATGTCCAGGTAGTGGGACCGGCGTCAACCGGATGTGAGGCCTACGCCCTCCTCCGGATACCATCGCAGTGACCACGGGTTTTTCTTACCTTGGTCAACAGCTTCAACAGTCCACCGTCTGGAAGGGGGCCGCTCGCGTGAGTGTGCTCGACGAGATCATCGACGGAGTCCGTGCCGACCTCGCGGAGCGGCAGGCGCGCGTCAGCCTCGACGAGCTCAAGGAGCGCGCGGCGAAGGCGCCCGCGGCGAAGGACGGCGTGGCAGCCCTGCGCGGTGACGGCGTCAAGGTCATCTGCGAGGTCAAGCGCTCCAGCCCCTCCAAGGGCGCGCTGGCCGCTATCGCCGACCCGGCCGGGCTGGCCGCGGACTACGAGGCGGGCGGCGCGGCCGTCATCTCCGTCCTCACCGAACAGCGCCGCTTCGGCGGCTCGCTGGCCGACCTGGAGGCGGTCCGCGCGCGTGTGGACATCCCCGTCCTGCGCAAGGACTTCATCGTCACCTCGTACCAGCTGTGGGAGGCTCGCGCGTACGGCGCCGACCTCGCACTCCTGATCGTCGCCGCCCTGGAGCAGCCCGCCCTCGAATCCCTCATCGAGCGAGCCGTCTCCATCGGCCTCACCCCGCTCGTCGAGGTCCACGACGAGGACGAGGTCGACCGCGCGGTCGAGGCAGGCGCCAAGGTCATCGGCGTCAACGCCCGCAACCTCAAGACCCTCGAGGTCGACCGCGGCACGTTCGAGCGCGTGGCCCCCGAGATCCCCGACCACATCGTCAAGGTCGCCGAATCCGGCGTCCGAGGCCCCCACGACCTCATCGCCTACGCCAACGCGGGCGCCGACGCGGTCCTGGTGGGCGAGTCCCTGGTGACGGGGAAGGACCCGAGGACGGCGGTGTCGGACCTGGTGGCGGCCGGCGAACATCCGGCTCTGCGGCACGGGCGCAGTTGATCTTTGGGTAGGCTGACCCCGATGACTCTCACCATGACGACCACGGACCGGTACGCCCGCCTCGCGCGCGGCTGCCGCCCTCGCGGCTGCCGCGCCCCGGCACGCCGCGTACACGGTCGCAGGGTGCGTTACGTCATCGGAGACGAACCTGGGCAGGTAAACGGCCGTCGATGGCAGCGCGCCCCAATGGGGCGCGGGGCTGTGCTCGATCTGCGGCTACCGCCGCGCGGGCGCGACCAGCCACACACGGCCTGAGGTCGTAAGACAAGCTCCGCCCCCACGGCGATCCGTTTTTCCACAAAACTCACCGTGAGGTTCAGTCATGCCCAGCGAGTTCTTCATCCCAGACCCGGAGGGTCAAGTCCCCAGCCCCGAAGGCTACTTCGGGGCGTTCGGCGGCAAGTTCATCCCGGAGGCCCTCGTCGCCGCCGTGGACGAGGTCGCCGTCGAGTACGACAAGGCCAAGCACGACCCCGAGTTCGCCCGTGAGCTCGACGACCTGCTGGTCCACTACACCGGCCGCCCCAGCTCCCTCACCGAGGTGCCGCGGTTCGCCGAACACGCCGGCGGTGCCCGGATCTTCCTCAAGCGGGAAGACCTCAACCACACCGGCTCCCACAAGATCAACAACGTCCTCGGCCAGGCCCTGCTCACCAGGCGCATGGGCAAGACCCGTGTCATCGCGGAGACCGGCGCCGGCCAGCACGGCGTCGCCACCGCCACCGCCTGCGCGCTGTTCGGCCTCGAGTGCACGATCTACATGGGTGAGATCGACACCGTGCGCCAGGCTCTCAACGTGGCCCGGATGCGCATGCTCGGCGCCGAGGTCATCGCCGTGAAGTCCGGCAGCCGTACGCTCAAGGACGCCATCAACGAGGCCTTCCGCGACTGGGTCGCCAACGTCGACCACACCCACTACCTCTTCGGTACGGTCGCCGGCCCGCACCCCTTCCCGGCCATGGTCCGCGACTTCCACCGGGTGATCGGCGTCGAGGCCCGCCGCCAGCTCCTGGAGCGCGCCGGACGCCTCCCCGACGCCGCGATCGCCTGCGTCGGCGGCGGCTCCAACGCGATCGGCCTCTTCCACGCCTTCATCCCGGACACCGACGTACGCCTCATCGGCTGCGAACCGGCCGGCCACGGCGTCGAGACCGGCGAGCACGCGGCGACCCTCACCGCCGGTGAGCCCGGCATCCTCCACGGCTCCCGGTCCTACGTCCTCCAGGACGACGAGGGCCAGATCACCGAGCCGTACTCGATCTCGGCCGGCCTGGACTACCCGGGCATCGGCCCGGAGCACTCGTACCTCAAGGACTCCGGTCGCGGCGAGTACCGCGCGGTCACCGACGACGCGGCGATGCAGGCCCTGCGCCTGCTGTCGCGCACCGAGGGCATCATCCCGGCGATCGAGAGCGCGCACGCCCTCGCGGGCGCGCTGGAGGTCGGCAAGGAGCTGGGCAAGGACGGCCTGATCGTCGTCAACCTGTCCGGCCGCGGCGACAAGGACATGGACACCGCCGCGCGTTACTTCGGCCTGTACGACACCGACGCCGAGGTCGCGGCCGACGCCGCCGACCTCGCCGAGATCGAGGGGGACGCCAAGTGAGCGGGAACATTCAGCTGCTGTCGGACACCCTCGCCGGTGCCAGGGCAGAGGGCCGCGCCGCACTCATCGCCTACCTCCCGGCCGGGTTCCCGACCGTGGACGGCGGCATCGAGGCGATCAAGGCCGTCCTCGACGGCGGGGCGGACGTGGTCGAGGTGGGTCTGCCGCACAGCGACCCGGTCCTCGACGGACCGGTCATCCAGACCGCCGACGACATCGCCCTGCGCGGCGGCGTCAAGATCGCGCACGTCATGCGCACGGTCAAGGAGGCCTACGAGGCCACCGGCAGGCCGATCCTCGTCATGACGTACTGGAACCCCATCGACCGGTACGGCGTCGAGCGCTTCGCCGCCGAGCTGGCGGAGGCCGGCGGCGCCGGGTGCATCCTGCCCGACCTGCCCGTCCAGGAGTCGGCGCTGTGGAGGGAGCACGCGGAGAAGCACGGCCTCGCGACCGTCTTCGTCGTCGCCCCCAGCAGCAAGGACGCGCGGCTCGGCCAGATCACCGCGGCGGGCAGCGGATTCGTCTACGCCGCCTCGCTCATGGGTGTCACCGGCACCCGTGAGTCGGTCGGCGCGCAGGCCCAGAACCTGGTCGAGCGCACCCGGGCCACCAGGAGTGACCTGCCCGTCTGCGTCGGGCTCGGTGTGTCCAACGCCGAGCAGGCCGCCGAGGTGGCCGGCTTCGCCGACGGCGTGATCGTCGGCTCTGCCTTCGTCAAGCGGATGCTGGACGCGCCGGACGACAAGGCCAGCGTCGAGGCCGTCCGCGAACTCGCCGGTGAGCTGGCGAAGGGCGTGCGCGGACAGGCGTAACGGAACACCGCCGTAACGGAACACAACGGAACATTCGGTCACTCGAACGGGTGGACCTGGGACCGGGGAGGCGCACTGCGCCTCCCCGGTTCGTTCTGGGGGTGTGAGCGAGAAGAATCGTGACGGAAAGCGGACCGCCCGACAGCGGCTGGCGGTCGAACGTGAGAAGCAGAAGTCCGCGGAGCGGCGCCGGCGGGCGCTGATCGTCGGCGCGAGCGTGGTCTGCGTCCTGGGCCTCGCGGCGGTCATCGGCGTGGTCGCGGCCAACGCCGGCAAGGACAAGAGCACCAAGAGCTCCGGCCCGGCCGTGGCACCGTCCGGGGCGCGGGGCAAGGACAGCCTGGCGATCCCGGTCGGCAAGGACGGCGCCAAGACGACGCTCACCGTCTGGGAGGACTTCCGCTGCCCGGCCTGCCAGGCCTTCGAGACGACGTACCGCCCGACCCTCCACGAACTCACCGACTCCGGTCGGCTCAAGGTCGAGTACCACCTGGTCCGACTGATCGACGGCAACCTCGGCGGCACCGGCTCGCTCCGCGCGGGCAACGCCGCGGCCTGCGCCCAGGACGCCGGCAAGTTCCGCGACTACCACGACGTGCTCTACGAGAACCAGCCCGAGGAGACCAATGACGCCTACAGTCGCAACAGCAAGCTGATCGAGCTGGCGGGCAAGGTGAGCGGTCTCGACACGGCGACATTCCGCACCTGTGTCAACGACGGTACGCACGACAGCTGGGTCGACAAGTCGAACGCCGCCTTCAAGTCGAGCGGTTTCACCGGCACGCCGACCGTGCTGCTGAACGGCAAGAACATCTACCAGGACCGGACGTTGACCCCGGCGAAGCTGAAGCAGCTGGTACAGGAGGCCAACAAGGGGTAAGGCGCGGCGGGGGGTTTCACACCCGCCCGTTATGGAGCCGTAGCCGGGCTGCCTGCCGTGGGCGCGGTCCGGCACGGTAGCGTCGACCCTGCCATGGAAGAACTTGCCTACATTCCCAGCCCGTCGCGCGGGGTGCTGTACCTCGGCCCCATCCCGCTGCGCGGCTACGCGTTCTGCATCATCATCGGCGTCTTCGTCGCGGTCTGGCTCGGCAACAAGCGCTGGATCGCCCGCGGCGGGCGGGCCGGCACGGTGGCCGACATCGCTGTCTGGGCGGTGCCGTTCGGCCTCGTCGGAGGCCGCCTCTACCACGTGATCACGGACTACGAGCTGTACTTCAGCGCGGGCCGTGACTGGGTCGACGCCTTCAAGGTGTGGCAGGGCGGTCTCGGTATCTGGGGCGCGATCGCGCTCGGCGCGGTCGGCGCGTGGATCGGCTGCCGGCGCCGGGGCATCCCGCTCCCGGCCTACGCCGACGCCATCGCCCCCGGCATCGCCCTCGCGCAGGCGATCGGCCGCTGGGGCAACTGGTTCAACCAGGAGCTGTACGGCAAGGAGACCCACGTCCCCTGGGCGCTGCACATCACGTCCTCGGCGGACGGCCGGGTGCCCGGGTACTACCACCCGACCTTCCTCTACGAGTCCCTGTGGTGCATCGGCGTCGCCTTCCTGGTCATCTGGGCCGACCGGCGCTTCAAGCTGGGCCACGGGCGGGCGTTCGCGCTCTATGTCGCGGCGTACTGCGTGGGCCGGGCGTGGATCGAGTACATGCGGGTCGACGACGCCCACCACATCCTGGGGCTGCGGCTGAACGACTGGACCGCCGGGATCGTGTTCCTGCTGGCGGTGACGTACATCGTGGTCTCGCTGAAGAAGCGGCCGGGCAGGGAAGCCGTGGTGGAGCCGGGGGCCGCTGACGAGGTGCCCGACGGCGACGACGGTGCCTCCGGTGACGAGTCCGACGGTGACAAGAAGGAGCCGGAGGCCGAGGCGGAGAGCTCCGCCGAGGAGGAAACGAAGGACGAGGCCGAGTCGGCGAAGAAGAGCTGACGGGTCGGTCTGACGGCGGGTTCCGGCGGGTTTGTCACCGCCGGGACCCGCCGCGGTCGTTCTCGCCGTTGCGGCGGAGAGAAAGCAAGGGCGGAAGAGGTCGGCGAGAGATCGACTAGCGGCGGTTGGCCAGGGACAGGGTGCGGCGGGCCGTTGCCACTACCGCCGCGTCGATGAACTTCCCGTTCGGCAGCGCCTGGGCGCCCTGTTCTCTTGTTGCCGCCTTCACGATCGCTTCCGCCTCCTCGATCTCGTGGTCCGTGGGGAGGTAGGCCAGTTCGATGATCGGGAGTTGGCGGGGGTGGATGGCGGCTCGGCCGAGGAAGCCGAGGGTGCGGCCATGGGTACAGGAGGCTGCGAGGCCCTCCAGGTCGCGGATGTCGGGGTGGACCGACTGGGGCGGTGGCGGGAGGCCTGCCGCTCTCGCGGCCACGATGATGCGGGAGCGGGACCAGTCGAGGCCCGCGTCGTCCCGTACGCCCAGGTCGGCACGGAGGTCCGCCTCGCCCAGGGAGATGCCGTGGAGCGCTGGGTGGGCGGCGGCGATGGCGTAGGCGTGTTCCACGGCCAGGGCCGTTTCCAGGAGGGCGTACAGGGCGGGTGCGCCGCCGGGCTTGGGGGCCGTGGTGTCGGCGATGCGGGTGATCTGGGCCGGGGACATCACCTTGGGGAGGCGTAGGCCGGAGAGGCCCGGGAGAGGGGCGATCGACTCCAGGTCCCGTGTCGCGTGGGGGCCGTCCAGGGCGTTCACCCGGACGTGGACCGGGACAGGGTGGGGGGAGGACAGAAGGTCGGCCGTGGCCTCGCGGGCGTAGGTCTTGCGGTCGGGGGCCACCGCGTTCTCCAGGTCGACGATGACGACGTCGGCGCCGGAGGCCAGGGCCTTGGCGACCACGTGGGGGCGGTCGCCGGGGACGTAGAGCCAGGTGAGCGGGGTCGGAGGCGTCATACGGCCTCTTCTTCGCGCAGGGCCGTCAACTCGGCCGGGGTCAGGCCCAGTTCGGCCAGGACCTCCTCCGTGTCCGCGCCGTGCGGGCGGCCCGCCCAGCGGATCGCGCCGGGGGTGGAGGAGAGGCGGAAGAGGACGTTCTGCATGCGGAGGGCGCCCAGGTCGGGGTCGTCGAGGGTGGTGACGGTGTCGAGGGCTTGATACTGGGGGTCTGTCATCACGTCTGCCACGTCCTGGATGGGAGCGACGGCCGCTTCCGCCTTCTCGAAGGCCGCCAGGACGTCGCTGCGGGTACGGGTGGCGATCCAGGTGCCGACCGCCTCGTCGAGGACGTCGGCGTGGGCGGCGCGGTCGGCGCCCGTCGCGAACCAGGGTTCGTCGATCAGGTCCGGTCTGCCGACCAGGCGCATCAGGCGCTCCGCGACCGACTGGGCCGAGGTCGACACGGCGACCCAGGTGCCGTCGGCGGTGCGGTAGGCGTTGCGCGGGGCGTTGTTGGCGGAGCGGTTGCCGGTGCGTTCCTGGACGTAGCCGAGTTGGTCGTACCAGGTGGGCTGGGGGCCGAGGACGGTGAGGATCGGTTCGATGATCGCCATGTCCACCACCTGGCCTTCGCCCGTACGGTCACGGGCGGCCAGGGCCGTCATCACCGCGTACGCCGTCGTCAGGCCGGCGATGGAGTCGGCGAGGCCGAAGGGCGGGAGGGTCGGCGGGGCGTCCGGTTCGCCGGTGATCGCCGCGAAGCCGCTCATCGCCTCCGCCAGGGTGCCGAAGCCGGGACGGTGGGCGTAGGGGCCGAACTGGCCGAAGCCGGTGACGCGGGTGAGGATCAGACGGGGGTTGGCGGCGGTGAGCTCCGGCCAGCCGAGGTCCCATTTCTCCAGGGTGCCGGGGCGGAAGTTCTCGATCAACACATCGGCGGTGGCGGCCAGTCGGAGGAGGGTGGCACGGCCGCCGGGCTTGGAGAGGTCCAGGGTCATCGTGCGCTTGTTGCGGCCGAGGAGCTTCCACCACAGGCCGATGCCGTTCTTCGACGGGCCGTGGCCGCGGGAGGGATCGGGTTTCGTCGGGTGCTCGATCTTGACGACCTCCGCGCCGAAGTCACCGAGCATGGTGGCGGCGAGGGGGCCGGCGAAGAGGGTGGCCAGGTCGAGGACGCGCAGGCCGGTCAGCGGGGCGGTGCGGGGGGTGGTGGTCTCGTCGGTCATGACGTGTACTGCGCCTCGATCTCTGAGCGGTACGGCATGGCGAGGGGTCCGGCGCCGCGGGCGGCGCAGAGGCTGCCCGCCGTGCGGAGCGTGACGACCACGGCCGGGACGTCGGACGGCAGGGCGACGATGTGGGTCATGGGCGGGATGCCTCCCGATGGGTGAGGTGGGCCAGGGTGTCGAAGCCGATGCCGTTGAAGTCGCCGACGGAGGTGGCCAGTTGGTTCTTGAGGGGGGTGGTCCAGTGGTCGGGGAGGGCGGTGGGGGAGCCGGTGAGGAGGGCGGCGATGCCGCCCGTCGTGGCGCCGTTGGAATCCGTGTCCCAACCGCCGCTCACCGCACGGGAGATGGAGCCGGTGAAGTCGCCGTTCGCGTGGGTGAGGGCGGCGGTGATCAGGGCGGTGTTGGGGATGGCGTGGACCCAGTGGTGGGTGGGGGCGTAGGTGGCGTGGAGTTCGTCCACGACGGTGTCGAAGTCGGGGTGGGTTTCGGCTAGTTGGGCGGCGTGGTGGATGGCCTTCGCCAGGCGGGAGCGGGGTGGGATCACGGTGAGGCCGGCGCGTAGGCAGGTGTGGATGTCGTGGGTCCGGGTTGCCGCGGTCGCGATGACGGCCGCCGTGAACATCGCCGCGTAGACGCCGTTGGCGGTGTGGGTGAGGGTGGCGTCCCGGTGGGCCTGTTCCGCCGCGGCGGCGGGGTCGCCCGGGTTGGTCCAGCCATGGATGTCCGCGCGGATCAGGGCGCCGATCCATTCTCGGAAGGGGTTGCGGTGGCGGGCCGTGTGCGGGGGCTCGATGCCGGTGAGCAGATTGCGGTAGGCGACGCGTTCTGCTGTGAAGGTGCGGCCGGCGGGGAGTTCGTCGAGCCAGAGGGTGGCTAGGTCCGTGGGGGTGAAGTCTCTGCCGTGGCGTTGGAGCAGGAGGAGGTTGAGGAGGGGGTAGTTGAGGTCGTCGTCCTCGGGCATGCCGTCGATGTTCTCGGCGAGGGAGGTGTTGGCCGAGCGGCGATTCCAGGGGTATGCGGAGATGAGTTCCGCGGGGACTCCCTTTGCTGTGAAGTACGTGTTCAGGGGCCAGTTGCCGGTGGACCCGGCCAGTTGACGGATGGCTTCCAAAGGGAGTTTTTCCACGGGTTTGCCCAGGAGGCAGCCGACTGCTCGGCCCAACCAGGCTGCTTCCAGGCCTGACGCGGTGGGGGCTGGGCCGGGGTGGGTGTCGCTCGGCCAATCGGGGCACAGCGCCTTGATCCTGGCGAGGTCGGTGGGCTCGTGTTCCGCCAACTTGCTCGGCAGGTCCGCCAGTTCGTCGAGCAGGTCCTTTGCCAGTTGGCGCAGGTACCTCGACGCCGGTCGCGGGGACGCGCCTGCTGTCAGGGGTGCCTCGGCGCCGGCCGCCGCCCTCCACCTCGCCGCGATCACCGACGCCTCGCGGCCGTCCAGTGCCGCCTGGCGGAGTTCGTGGCCGATCAGGTCCTCGGGCTGGACCCAGGTCAGTCGGAGCATCTCGGGCCTTCGATCTCCTTGAAGGCCGACTCGTGGGTTCGGCGGCGGCGTACGTCGTGTTCGAAGATTTCTCGGGTTACCTCGGTGAGGGTTCGTGCCGGTTGCCAGAGGTCCAGGCGGCTGGCTTCCGACACCGTTTTGGACCAGGCCTCGGGTACCGGGGAGCCCAGGGCGCCCGCCAGCGCGCCTGCCATCGTGGCGATCGAGTCGCAGTCCCGGCCGTAGTTGACCGCCCCCAGGACCGCATGGTGGTAGTCGCCGGCCGACACGATCAACATGCCCAGGGCGATGGGGAGTTCCTCGATCGTGTGGAGGCGGGAGGGGCGGCGGGCGGCGAGGGAGGGGGCGCGGTAGTCGGGGCCCACCGTGTCGTAGGGAGCCACCGCTTCTCGTAGCGGAGTCAGCGCGGACTCGAAGTCCGTGTGATGGGAGGCCACTTCGCAGACCTGCTCGATGGCTGTGCGGGTGCCGTCCTTCGCCAGGGAGAGGGCGGTGGAGACGATCGAGTCGGGGGTGGCGTCCGGCTCGCAGGCCGCCGACACCGCCGCCGCGAAGACCGCCGCCGCCTCCCTGCCGTACGACGACTGGTGGGCGCCCGCGATGTCCAGGGCCTCCGTGTAGGCGCCCGTGGGGTTGGCCGCGTTGACCAGGCCGACGGGGGACATGTACATCGCCGCACCGCAGTTGACGATGTTGCCCACCCCTGCCTCGCGGGGGTCGACATGGCCGTAGTGGAGGCGGGTCGCCAGCCACTTCTCCGCCAGGAAGACACGGTGGAGGGGGAGGGCCTCGGATTCCAGCTCCGGGATCCAGCGGGGGGTTGTCATCAGGTCCGGGACCAGGTGGTCCGCGATCGCGTAGGCGTCGAGGTGGTCGCGGACGGTCGCGTAGACGCGGATGAGGGCGTGGGTCATCAAGGTGTCGTCGGTGACGTGGCCGTCGCCCTTGTGGTACGGGGCGACCGGGCGGGCCGTGCGCCAGGCGTCGCCGTTCCAGGGGCCGACGATGCCGTGGATGCGGCCGCCGTGGCGTTCGAGGATCTGGGTGGGGGAGTAGCCCTCGACCGGGCCGCCGAGGGCGTCGCCGACCGCCGCGCCCACGAGGGCTCCGGTGATCCGATCCTCGAGGGTGGTTTCTGTTTGTCTGGGCGTCATGCCCCGAATCATCCACCCGGCGGGGCCGGTTGTGCGGATTCCAGGAGTTCGGCGAGTTCTACGAGGTCGGTGCCGGTGAGGCGGGGGAGGGCGCAGCCGGAGAGGGTGCGGCAGGCGTCGCGCCAGGTGCGCGGGATCGAGTCGGCGCCACCCAGTGCGCCGGTGAGGGCGCCGGTGAGGGCGGGGGCGGAGTCGGCGACGCGGGAGAGACAGGCGGCGGCCGGGACGGCTTCGGCGATACGGCCGTGGGAGGCGGTGGTGAGGGCGAGGGCCACCGGGACCGTTTCGGCCGCTGCGATGCCGTAGCTGTAGACGTGGTCGACGATTCGGTGTTCGAGGAGGGGGATCAGGGCGAAGGCGGAGTCGGCCTGTTCGGCCAGGTTCAGTGCCTGGCGGGCGTTGCGGCCGATCTCCGTGGTGTCGGGGAGTTCGGTGAGGGCTGCGGACACGCAGGTGCGGATGTCGGTGCCGGTCAGGGCCAGGGAGACGGCTGCCGCCATCGCGCGGGCTCCGTGCACGCCGTCGCCGTCCTGGGTGTAGCGGGCGTCGAACTCGGCCAGGTCCGCGGCGAGTCGGGGGTCGCCGGGGTGGGCGACGGCGAGGACACAGGCTCGGATGCAGGCCGCGTCGTCGAAGTAGTGGGGGTTGTCGTGGCCGGTGGCGGGTGGGCGGAGGCCGGTGGCCAGGTTGCCGAGGCCGGCCCGGACGGAGATGCGGGCGCGGAGGGGGAGGACGGCGGACTCGATCTCCGGGGCGCGGTCGGCCGCGGCGGCCACTTCGGCGGCTACGGCGTTCCAGGTGAGGTCGATCGCGGCTCGGGTGCGGCGGTCGCGGGGGAGGTCGGCGAGGGCGGTGTCGTCGCCGGCGCGGAGGAGGGCCTCTGCGGCGAAGGCTGCCCATTCGGCGTCGTCGGAAGGGCCTAGGTGGAGGGGGTCGGGGGGTTGATTGAGGGCGATGGGGACGGGGAGGGTGGTGGTGGCGTTCTGTTCGGCGAAGGTGTCGAGTTCGCGGGTGAGGCGGCGGGTCCAGTCGGGGAGGCGGGTGGCTCTGTGGCGGGCGGCGGGCCAGCCGGCGGCGTCGCCTGCGGCCAGGCCGAGCAGGAGGCCGACGGTTCTGCGGGGCTCGGCGGGTGCCTGCGGGTGTGGGGCGCCGACAACCGCCCCGGCTTCGCCTTCGGCGGGTTCGTTCCCACCCGCACCACCCGTGCGGCTTTCGCGGTCGGGTGCGGGTGGCCCCGGTGGGGCCTTCTCGCCGTCGGCGGCCGCGGGTTCGACGGGCTCCGCCGTCTCCCCGTCCCGTCGCTCTGCCTCCGCCTCCTCCCGTCGCTCTGCCGTTACCCCGTCCCCTCCCCCTGCCTCCCCCTCCTCCCGCCGCTCTGCCGTCGCCCCGTCTCCCCGCTTCGCCCGCCCCTCCCCACACTCCGCCCCCCTCACCGCCCCGCCTCCGCCTCGTCGTCCCCTGCCAAGGTGAAGGCGTCCGCGTCCGGTGGTGGGAAGTGCTCGGGGGGCAGTGCGGCCGGGGCGGGGTTCTGGTCCGCCGCCTCCCCACCCCGTACCAGCAGGTCCGCCACCTCCAGCACATGCTGACCCGCCATCGCCGGCAAGCAGCTGCCCCGGACCGGGCCGATCGCCGCCGCCCACTCCGCCGGGATCGCCGAGACACCCTGTGTCGCGCCCGCCAACGACCCCGCCACGGCTGCCGTGGTGTCGGCGTCGCGGCCCATGTTGACCGCGGTGAGGACCGCGTGGCGGAAGTCGCCGTCGGCTGCCGCGTAGGCGCCGAAGGCGAGGGCGACGGCTTCCGGGGCCAGGTCCGTCCACGGGTAGCCGCCGATGACGACCGCCGAGCGCACCGCGCGTTCTCCCCGGTGGGCGACGGCGACGGCTCGGCGCAGGGAGCGGGCCGTCCAGGAGTCGTCCGGGATCACCGCCAGGGCCGAGGCGATCACGGCGATCGTCGGGGCGCCCGCCATCGCCGCCGCGACCCCCGCCGCCACCGCCTGGCCGCCGTAGATGCCCTCGCCCTCGTGGCTCACCGAACCGTCGATCGCCACCAGTCGGGCCGCCTCGGCCGGGCGGCCCGCCGCGAAGACGCCGAAAGGGGCCGCGCGCATGGCCAGGCCGTCGCTCCAGGCGTGGCGATGCTGGGCGGAGATGGGGGCCGCGAGGCCGCGGCGGAGGTTCTCCAGGGTGCCGCGTTCACTGAAGCCCGCGCCGCGGAAAGGGCCCTCGTCGCGGTCCGCGATCCACTTGTGCCAGGCCGCTTCGACATGGAGTGGAGTGAGGGCCGAGCCGTGGTGGGCCAGGAGGAGTGACGAGAAGATCGCGTACTCCGTGTCGTCCGTGCCGGCCGGGTTCTCGGACACATAGCCCGTGATACGGCCCCAACGGGCGCGGATCTCGGACGGCTTCATGTTCTCCGCGGGGGCTCCGAGGGCGTCTCCCACGGCCAGGCCGAGCAGTGCTCCACGAGCTCGTTCGCGGAGTTCGGCGGACTTCCCGGACGGCGGGACCGAAGGGATGCAGGCGATCGATGCCATACGCGGCCTCTCCGGGACGGGGGTCCACAGGGAACGCGGGACCTTTGCCCATGTGTCCCACCGTCAGCGGTTGACCTCAGCCTCCGCGGGCTCCATGTCACCCGGTCGACATTTGGGCAGCACCCTGCACGGGTGAGCATGCAGGGGCAAAACCGCAGGTTAGCCGAGCCTTTCCTTGCTGGCGGGGAGGGAATTCCAGGCGTAAGTTCTGGGTTGTCGAGAAGTAGAACTTGTCCAAAGTTAGCTTTGGCTTAGCTTTCCTGGGGGATCCCGCATGGCGATCATCGAGACCGAGGCCACGCTCCACGAGGCGCACCGCGACAACCACACGCACCGCGATGTCAATGGTGGTTGGCTGCGCCCCGCCGTGTTCGGGGCGATGGACGGGCTCGTCTCCAACCTGGCACTCATGACCGGCGTGGCCGGCGGATCCGTCGGCCACCAGACCATCGTGCTCACCGGGCTCGCGGGGCTCGCCGCCGGCGCCTTCTCGATGGCCGCCGGAGAATACACCTCCGTCGCCTCGCAGCGCGAGCTCGTCGAGGCCGAGCTGGATGTCGAGCGGGCCGAGCTGAGGAAGCACCCTGCGGACGAGGAGGCCGAGCTCGCGGCGCTCTACGAGGCCCGGGGGGTCGAACCGGAGCTGGCTCGCGAGGTCGCCCGGCAGCTGTCGAGGGACCCCGAGCAGGCGCTGGAGATACATGCTCGCGAGGAGCTGGGCATCGATCCCGGGGATCTGCCGTCGCCGCTGGTCGCGGCCGTGTCGTCGTTCGGGGCGTTCGCACTGGGTGCGCTGCTGCCCGTACTGCCGTATCTGCTCGGTGCGACCGCGCTGTGGCCGGCGCTGCTGCTCGCCTTCTTCGGGCTGTTCGCGTGCGGGGCCGTGGTGGCCAAGGTGACCGCGCGGACCTGGTGGTTCAGCGGGCTTCGGCAGCTCGCCCTGGGAGGGGCGGCGGCCGGTGTGACCTACGCCCTGGGCGCTTTCTTCGGAACGGCCGTAGGATAGGTCGGATGCTACTTATGCGTTGGGCCGCATAAGTAGCCGTTACTGACTGGTTTCGAATGCTTAACCACCGGGCATGAGCCGTAAGCGCTGTGGGCAATGAGGCCTGCCGCGCACCAGCGGGAAGGGCGACGCAGCCCTCCCCGTCTTCGGGCTGACGGACAACGATCTGTCCCGTTCGGTCCCCAAAGCTTCCATCGCAGGCGCGGTACCCGTGCTGCAGCCGCGCGATGTCCGCATGTTGGAACGGAATATCCCGGTTCCCGAGAACCGCTCCATCATGTAACCTGCACGAAATTTTGCACTCCGCAGAGGGCCAACGTCGTCCCTCGGCACATGCTCCCCCAGAGCCTCAAAGGCCTGGGAGGTGCCCCCAGCCACTTGAGACGACGACGGGAGAGCCGATGCGTACGCCGCGCCAGCCGTCCCAGCATTCCGCGAATGGCCAGAACTGGTCCTTCATGGATGCTCGCCCTGCTGCGCAGGGTATGTACGACCCCCGCAACGAGCGCGACGCGTGCGGCGTCGGGTTCGTGGCCACCCTCACCGGCGAGGCGTCCCACACCCTGGTCGAGCAGGCCCTGACGGTCCTGCGGAACCTCGAGCACCGCGGCGCCACCGGCTCCGAGCCCGACTCCGGCGACGGCGCCGGCATTCTCTCCCAGGTTCCCGACGCGTTCTTCCGCGAGGTGGCCGGATTCGAGCTGCCCGAGG
Organism: Streptomyces sp. NPDC001617; assembly: GCF_053596855.1. Taxonomy (NCBI): domain Bacteria; kingdom Bacillati; phylum Actinomycetota; class Actinomycetes; order Kitasatosporales; family Streptomycetaceae; genus Streptomyces; species Streptomyces sp. NPDC001617. The sequence goes on along the minus strand of NZ_JBSFHA010000102.1, from coordinate 2,631 downwards.
CGGGCGGTTACGCGGTCGGTATCGCCTTCCTGCCGGAGGGGGCGGCCGAGGCCGTCTCGCAGATCGAGACGATCGCCGGCGACGAGGGCCTGACGGTCCTCGGCTGGCGCGAGGTTCCGGTCGCGCCCGAACTGCTCGGTGCCACCGCCCGTTCGACGATGCCCGCCTTCCGGCAGATCTTCGTCACGGACGGCGCGAGCAAGGACATCGACCTCGACCGCAAGGCCTTCGCGCTGCGCAAGCGCGCCGAGCGCGAGGCCGGTGTCTACTTCCCGTCGCTCTCCGCGCGCACCATCGTCTACAAGGGCATGCTGACGACCGGTCAGCTGGAGCCCTTCTTCCCGGACCTCTCCGACCGCCGCTTCGCCTCGGCGATCGCCCTGGTCCACTCGCGCTTCTCCACGAACACCTTCCCGTCGTGGCCGCTCGCGCACCCGTACCGCTTCGTCGCGCACAACGGTGAGATCAACACCGTCAAGGGCAACCGCAACTGGATGGTCGCCCGCGAGTCGCAGCTCGTGTCCGACCTGTTCGGGGACAAGGGCCTGGAGCGCGTCTTCCCGATCTGCACGCCGGAGGCTTCCGACTCGGCGTCCTTCGACGAGGTGCTGGAGCTGCTCCACCTCGGTGGCCGTTCGCTGCCGCACTCCGTGCTGATGATGATCCCGGAGGCGTGGGAGAACCACGACTCCATGGACCCGGCCCGGCGCGCCTTCTACCAGTTCCACTCCACGATGATGGAGCCCTGGGACGGCCCGGCCTGTGTCACCTTCACCGACGGCAAGCAGGTCGGCGCGGTCCTCGACCGCAACGGTCTGCGCCCCGGCCGCTACTGGGTCACCGACGACGGCCTCGTCGTCCTCGGATCCGAGGTCGGCGTCCTCGACATCGACCCCGCCAAGGTCGTCCGCAAGGGCAGGCTGCAGCCGGGCCGTATGTTCCTCGTCGACACGGTCGAGCACCGCATCATCGAGGACGACGAGATCAAGGCCGGCCTCGCCGCCGAGCACCCGTACGCCGAGTGGCTGGAGGCCGGGGAGATCGAGCTCTCCGACCTGCCCGAGCGCGAGCACATCGTGCACACGCATGCCTCGGTCACCCGCCGCCAGCAGACCTTCGGTTACACCGAGGAGGAACTGCGCGTCCTCCTGGCGCCGATGGCCAAGGCCGCCGCCGAGCCCATCGGTTCGATGGGTACGGACTCGCCGATCGCCGCGCTGTCCTCGCGCCCGCGGCTGCTCTTCGACTACTTCACCCAGCTGTTCGCGCAGGTCACCAACCCGCCGCTGGACGCGATCCGGGAAGAACTCGTCACGAGCCTGCGCTCGTCCCTCGGTCCCGCGAGCAACCTCCTGGAGCCGACGGCCGCTTCGTGTCGTAGCGTCACCCTGCCCTTCCCGGTGATCGACAACGACGAGCTGGCCAAGCTCATCCACATCAACGCCGACGGCGACATGCCCGGCTTCAAGGCCGCGACCCTGTCCGGCCTGTACCGGGTCTCCGGTGGCGGCGACGCCCTCGCCGCGCGCATCGAGGAGATCTGCGCCGAGGCCGACGCGGCCATCGAGAACGGCGCCCGGCTGATCGTCCTGTCGGACCGTCACTCGGACGCCGAGCACGCGCCGATCCCGTCGCTGCTGCTCACCGCGGCCGTCCACCACCACCTCATCCGCACCAAGCAGCGCACCCAGGTGGGCCTGCTGGTCGAGGCCGGTGACGTCCGCGAGGTCCACCACGTCGCCCTGCTCATCGGCTTCGGCGCCGCGGCGGTCAACCCGTACCTGGCGATGGAGTCGGTCGAGGACCTGCTGCGCGCGGGCACCTTCCTGAGCGGCCTGGAGCCCGAGCAGGCGATCCGCAACCTGATCTACGCCCTCGGCAAGGGCGTCCTGAAGGTCATGTCCAAGATGGGCATCTCGACCGTCGCCTCCTACCGCGGCGCCCAGGTCTTCGAGGCCGTCGGTCTCGACGACGCCTTCGTCGAGAAGTACTTCAACGGCACGGCCACCAAGATCGGCGGCGTCGGCATCGACGTCATCGCCAAGGAGGTGGCCGCCCGGCACGCCAAGGCGTACCCGGCGTCGGGCATCGCTCCCGCGCACCGAGCGCTGGAGATAGGCGGCGAATACCAGTGGCGCCGCGAGGGCGAGCCGCACCTGTTCGACCCGGAGACGGTCTTCCGCCTCCAGCACTCCACGCGCACCGGCCGCTACGACATCTTCAAGAAGTACACCGAGCGCGTGAACGAGCAGTCCGAGCGGCTGATGACGCTCCGCGGGCTCTTCGGCTTCAAGTCGGACCGGCCCTCGATCTCCATCGACGAGGTCGAGCCGGTCTCCGAGATCGTCAAGCGCTTCTCGACCGGCGCCATGTCCTACGGCTCCATCTCGCTCGAGGCGCACGAGACCCTCGCCATCGCCATGAACCAGCTGGGCGGCAAGTCCAACACCGGTGAGGGCGGCGAGGACCCGGACCGTCTCTACGACCCGGCCCGGCGCAGCGCCATCAAGCAGGTGGCCTCCGGTCGCTTCGGTGTGACCTCCGAGTACCTGGTCAACGCGGACGACATCCAGATCAAGATGGCCCAGGGCGCCAAGCCCGGCGAGGGCGGCCAGCTGCCCGGTCACAAGG
>NZ_JBSFHA010000101.1:0-39029 GCF_053596855.1 Streptomyces sp. NPDC001617 | reverse complement strand
GCACATACGCCGGGAGCGCCTGTCGTGCCTGCCGCACATACGCCGGGAGCGCCTGTCGTGCCTGCCGCACATACGCCGGGAGCGCCTGTCGTGCCTGCCGCACATACGCCGGGAGCGCCTGTCGTGCCCGCCGCCGGAGCGCTTGTCGTACCTGCCGTACACACCGTCGGAGCGCCTGTCGTGCCCGCCGCACACACCGCGGGAGCGCGAGCCGTGCCCGCCGCAGACTCGCCCGGCGTGCCGACCGAGGGCGTCGCACGTTCCTCCGTCCCGCAGGCGGACGAAGCCGCACGTGCCACCGTCCCGCAGGCGGTGGGCGTCGCAGGTGCCTCCGCCTCGCAGGCGGCGGGCGCCGGATGTGCCTCCGCCTCGCAGGCGGACGAAGCCGCACGTGCCACCGTCCCGCAGGCGGTGGGCGTCGCATGTGCCTCCGCCTCGCAGGCGGCGGGCGCCGGATGTTCTTCCGTCCCGCAGGCGGACGGCGTCGCACGTGCCTCGGTCCCGCAGGCGGACGGCGCCGCGCATTCCACCGTCCCGCAGGCCGCGGGTGTCTTGGACCCGACGTGCCTGTCTGCCGCGGCCGACGCAGAACCGACCGGAGCGCGAGCCGTATTCGCGCCGATTCCTCCGCAAGGAGCCCAAGGAGTAGACCCCATGTCCAACCCGGAAGCGGGCCAAGGCGCTTCGGTGCGTCGGGTGCTCGCGGTGATTCCCGCACGCGGCGGCTCCAAGGGCGTGCCCGCGAAGAACCTCGCCCCCGTCGGCGGTGTGCCGCTGGTGTCGCGGGCCGTACGGGAATGCCTGGCCACCCGGCTTGTGACCGACGTCGTCGTGTCCACCGACGACCACGCCATCGCCGCCGCCGCCCGCGAGGCCGGCGCCGAGGTCGTGCTGCGGCCCGCCGCCATCGCCGGTGACACCGCCACCTCCGAGGCCGCCGTCCTGCACGCCATGGATGCCCACGAGGCCCTGCACGGCGCGGCCGTCGACGTGGTGCTGCTCGTGCAGTGCACCAGCCCGTTCATCATCCGCGAGGACATCGACGGGGTGGCCGGCGCGGTCGTCGAGAACGGCGCGGACACCGCCGTGACCGTGGCCCCCTTCCACGGCTTCATCTGGCGGGACTCCGAGGACGAGATCGCCCCCGGCACCGTCTCGGAGGCCGACGCGGCCACCGGCGGCGGCTTCGGCGTCAACCACGACAAGTCGTACCGCCCGCGCCGCCAGGACCGACCCCAGGATCTCCTGGAGACCGGCGCCGCCTACGCGATGGCCGCCGAGGGCTTCCGCAAGCACCAGCACCGCTTCTTCGGCCGCACGGAACTCGTACGGACCGATCCCGCACGGGTGCTGGAGATCGACGACCCGCACGACCTCGCGCGGGCCCGGGCGTTGGCGCCGCTCTTCGACGCCGACCGGCCCGGTGCCCTCCCGACCGCCGACGACATCGACGCGGTCGTACTGGACTTCGACGGCACCCAGACAGACGACCGGGTGCTGATCGACGCCGATGGAAAGGAGTTCGTCTCCGTGCACCGCGGAGACGGCCTCGGCATCGCGGCGCTCCGCAGGAGCCGCCTCAAGATGCTGATCCTCTCCACGGAGCAGAACCCGGTCGTCGCCGCGCGGGCCCGGAAGCTGCAGATCCCGGTCCTGCACGGCATCGACCGGAAGGACCTCGCACTCAAGCAGTGGTGCGAGGAGCAGGGCATCGCGCCCGAGCGCGTGCTCTACGTCGGCAACGACGTCAACGACCTCCCGTGCTTCGCCCTCGTGGGCTGGCCCGTGGCGGTCGCGAGCGCCCACGACGTGGTACGCGGCGCCGCCCGTGCGGTCACCACCGTCCCCGGTGGCGACGGCGCGATCCGAGAGATCGCCAGCTGGATCCTCGGCCCCTCTCTCGACTCCCTCGACAAGTAAGGACAGTTCACTGCCATGAGCAGCATCAACTCCCGTCTGCGCAAGTTCGGTCCCCAGCGCCTCGCCGGCCCCGGCCAGCCCGTCTACATCTGCGGCGAGATCGGCATCAACCACAACGGCGAGCTGGAGAACGCGTTCAAGCTCATCGACGCGGCCGCCGAGGCCGGCTGTGACGCCGTGAAGTTCCAGAAGCGCACCCCCGAGATCTGCACCCCGCGCGACCAGTGGGACATCGAGCGCGACACCCCCTGGGGCCGGATGACCTACATCGACTACCGCCACCGCGTGGAGTTCGGCGAGGACGAGTACCGCCAGATCGACGAGTACTGCAAGAGCAAGAACATCGACTGGTTCGCCTCCCCGTGGGACACCGAGGCCGTCGCCTTCCTGGAGAAGTTCGACGTCCCCGCCCACAAGGTCGCCTCCGCCTCCCTCACGGACGACGAGCTGCTGCGCGCCCTGCGCGCGACGGGCCGCACGATCATCCTGTCCTCGGGCATGTCGACCCCGAAGCAGATCCGCCACGCGGTCGAGGTCCTGGGCAGCGACAACATCCTTCTCTGCCACGCCACCTCGACCTACCCGGCGAAGGCCGAGGAGCTCAACCTCCGCGTCATCAACACCCTGCAGGACGAGTACCCGAACGTCCCGATCGGCTACTCCGGCCACGAGACCGGCCTGCAGACCACCCTCGCCGCGGTCGCCCTCGGCGCGACCTTCGTCGAGCGCCACATCACCCTCGACCGCGCGATGTGGGGCTCCGACCAGGCCGCCTCCGTCGAGCCCCAGGGCCTCACGCGCCTGGTCCGCGACATCCGCACCATCGAGGCCTCCCTCGGCGACGGCGTCAAGAAGGTCTACGACTCCGAGCTCGGCCCGATGAAGAAGCTGCGCCGCGTCGCCGGTGTCGTCGCCGAGGCGGAGATCGCCGCCGCCGCGGGCGAGCCCGTCGCGGTCTGATCAACGACACACAGGGGACGGTCATACGTCGATGAGCCGCCGCGCCGGATCAGCCGGCAGCACCTCCACTCTCGCGTTCGTCGAGAGCCCGGTACAGCTCCTGAACGTGCTGGAGTGGGCGCATGCCCAGGCGCCCGGCGCGGGGCTCACCCTCGTCGTCCTGTCACCGACCGACCCCATGACCCGCGGCCAGCTGCGCCGCATGGCCGAACTCGCCCGCGAGGAGGGCCACCGGGTCCGCTGGGAGGAGGCCCGGGGCGGCCCCGCGGCCCCCTTCCAGACCATCGGCGGCCTCACGGGCATGCTCCGCAGGGCCGACCGCGTCGTCCTGGGAGACCCGTTCTCCCGCTACGTACAGCTGCTCCTGACCATCACCAAGGCCCGCGACCTGGTCGTCGTCGACGACGGCACGGCCACGATGGAGTTCGTCGCCCAGCTGGCCCGCGGTGAGCGTCTGGTCCGCTGGCACCGCAAGGGCGGCCGTCCGGGCGCCCGCGACCTGATCTTCGCGCCGGTGTCCTCCAAGGCCCGCCGCCGTCTGACTCCGAGCACCAAGCGCAGGGTGGCGATCTTCTCCTCCATGCCCATGGACGAGACCCCGCCCGGCGTCACGGTCCACGCCAACGACTTCTCCTGGACCCGCTTCCGCTTCGGCCCGCCCCGCATCACCAAGGGCGCCGACATGGTCGGCACCTCGCTGGTGGAGACCGGCGTGGTGGACAACGACCACTACCTGGAAGCCGTCCGCAGCCTCGCCAAGACCCACGGCGCCACCCGCTACTTCGCGCACCGCCGCGAGAGCGCCGAGAAACTCCACCGCCTCGCGGTCGAGACGGGCCTGCAGATCGTCCGCCCCGACCTCCCCCTGGAGCTGATCGCCCGGCGGGGCCCGGTTGGCCGTACGATCCTCAGCTTCCCGTCCACCGTCGTCCACACCCTCCCGCTGGCCCTGGCCGGCACGGAGGTCCGCGTCGCCGTGTGCGACATCGACCCGGCGTGGCTCACGGAACACGCCTCACCGCGGGCACAGGGCTTCCTGTCGGGCGTGACGGGGACCGCCAGGGACGTCACCAGGCTGCGGACGGTGAGCGCGGTCTAGGCGGCCTTCCTGGCGAGGATCAGGCCGCGGGGCAGCTTCTCCTCGTGCTGCGGCTCGCGCCGGACCCGGGCATGGAGCCGGAACCCCGCCCCGGTGAGGTGCTCGGCCACCGAGTCCGGCGTGTGCCAGTAGTAGTCGAGCGAGATCTCGAGCCCGAAGCGCTCGGCCAGGTGACGGCTGCTCTCGTGCTCGTCGAACTGGAACATGAGCAGGACATGGCCACCGGGGACCAGTACACGGTGGAACTCGGCGAACACCACCGGCAGGTGCTCGTGGGGCACATGGATGATCGAGTACAGGGCGACGATCCCGCCGAGCGTCCCGGCCGGCAGATCCAGGGACGTCATCGAGCCCACGTGGAACCGCAGGCCGGGGTGGGCCCGGCGGGCCAGCTCCACCATCCGGGGCGAGACGTCGACCCCGAAGACCGGCACACCCAGCGCGTGCAGCCGCGCGGTGACGTGTCCGGGCCCGCTGCCCAGGTCGGCGACAGGGGCCGGCGCCCCGTCCCCGTCCACGCCCACCAGCTCGGCGAAGGCACCGAGCAGGGAGCGTTCCAGGGGGCTGTGGGCCAGATGATCAGCGAACTGCTCGGAGTAGTCGTCCGCGATCGTGTCGTACGACGTTCGGGTGGTCCGTATGAATTCAGGGGTCTCGACGGTCACGGGCCGACCCTAGCGGGGTTCGCCGGTCCTCCAGGTGAATCCGTCCAGAGAGCCCTGTGACGGTTCCTCGAACGTCACCGGAGGATGCCGCCACCGCTGGAACAGCGACACCGCCGAGGCCAGCAGCCAGCCCGCCAGGATCATCACGACCAGGCCTCCCAGGACCAGGATCGCCATCCCGAGAAACCCGAATTTCGCCAGCATCCAGGGGATCTGGTCCTCACCGCAGCCACAGGCCTCCATACGGGGAGACTGTCTTCGGCGGAGAGATCCTATGCGCAGCGTCACGGAACCGTCGCGTGGTGGTGATGATTCCGGGATCCGGGCACCCGTCCACCACAGCGTGGTCCCGACAGATGAACAGAACCGCTCGGGAGGTGCGGGGCGTGGTATCCGTAGAGAAAGGAGACGTTTACCCATCTCCAGTCACACCCATGCGTCGAGCGGCCAGATTTTCTTCCCCTGACGGGTTGAACTTTTGTTGATCGAGGGTCAGTTGGCCACCCCGGCGTCCTACGCTTAAGAGGGTGAAGCAACTGATGTCACCAGAGTCCGAGGTCGACCTTCCCGGGGAAGCCGTGCTCGACGGCACGCTGCCCGAGGCCCTGTATGCCGAACTCGTCGCCTTCCGCCGTGACTTGCACATGCACCCGGAGCTCGGCAACCAGGAGTTCCGCACCACAGCGGCGATCAAGGAACGGCTCGAGCAGGCCGGGCTGAAGCCGCGGGTGCTCGCCACCGGGACCGGGCTCGTCTGTGACATCGGGGAGTGGGACGGCGGGCGGCCCATGCTCGCCCTGCGGGCCGATATCGACGGCCTGCCCATTCCGGACACGAAGAGTGAGTGCTCGTACCGCTCGACCGTGCCGGACCGGGCGCACGCCTGCGGGCACGACGTGCACACGGCCGTGGTGCTGGGTGCGGGCCTGGTCCTCGCCGACCTGCTCAGGCAGGGCAGGCTCCCGCGGCCCGTGCGGCTGCTCTTCCAGCCCGCCGAGGAGGTGCTGCCCGGAGGCGCCGCCGACGCGATCGACTGCGGGGTGCTGGAGGGCGTGGGGCAGATCCTCGCCGTGCACTGCGACCCCCGGGTGGACGTCGGGAAGATCGGCCTCCGGCGGGGCGCCATCACCTCCGCCTGCGACCGGCTGGAGGTCGCGCTGGACGGGCCCGGCGGTCACACCGCCCGCCCGCACCTGACCACCGACCTGGTCACCGCCGCCGCCCGCGTCGTCACCGACGTGCCGGCGCTGGTCGGCCGGCGGGTCGACACCCGGGCCGGCCTCGCCCTCACCTGGGGCCGTATCGAGTCCGGGCACGCCCCGAACGTCATCCCGCAGCACGCCGAGCTCTCCGGCACGGTGCGCTGCCTCGACATCGAGACCTGGCGGCAGGCGCCCGATCTGGTCGTCGCCGCCATCGACGAGGTCGCCAACCTGCACGGCGCCAAGTCGGAGATCAACTACGTGCGCGGCGTCCCGCCCGTCGTCAACAACCCGGACGCCACCGAGCTGCTGCGCGAGGCCATGACCGCCCGCCGTGGCGTCCTCGCGGTCGAGGGCACCGAGCAGAGCCTCGGCGGCGAGGACTTCTCCTGGTACCTGGAGCACGTCCCCGGCGCCATGGCCCGCCTAGGGGTCCGTACCCCCGGTGAGCGGGCCGTCCGCGACCTGCACCAGGGCGACTTCGACGCCGACGAGTCGGCGATCACCGTCGGCGTGGAACTGTTCACGGCGGCGGCGCTGCTGGACGCGGCCGAGTGACGCGAACGTGACGTGCGGCCCCCTCGGGGGCCGTTCCGCCGCCCGGCGCAACATGCTCGTAAGCCAATCGTGCACACTTCGAAATCCGCGTGTGTGACAGGGCAGGACCCCGAGTTCAGACGGCGTTTGCCTCGAATCGATAACGGCTTTGGAGTAGGTCCTTTTCTGACATCTACGCGCGTTACGATGCCGCGAAGCCGACGCCGCAGGGGCGTCCGGGCCCGAGCACTGGCATGGTGCTCACATGAAGCGCCGACAAGGCGCTCAGGTCAGGTGAAGGAGCCTCCCGTGCGCCGGGTAGCCAAGCTTTCCGCTGCGTGTATCGCCACCGCAGCTCTCGCACTGACTGCCACTGCATGTGGCAGTACCTCGTCCGACAGCGGCAGCTCGTCCTCTTCCTCGAGCAGCAGCAAGGGCATCAAGATCGGTCTCGCCTACGACGTCGGCGGCCGCGGTGACCGCTCCTTCAACGACTCCGCCGCGCGCGGTGCCGACAAGGCCGCGAAGGAGTTCAACGGTTCCATCAAGGAGCTGACCGCCAAGACCTCCGACACCGAGGCCGACCGCGAGCAGCGCCTGACCGACCTGGCGGACGCCGGCTACAACCCGATCGTCGCCGTCGGCTTCTCCTACGCCACCTCGGTCGACAAGGTCGCCGCGAAGTACCCGAAGGTCAACTTCGGCCTCATCGACTCGGTCGCGACCGCCAAGAACGTCGACAGCATCACCTTCACCGAGGAGCAGGGCTCCTACCTGGCCGGTGTCGCGGCGGCGCTGAAGACCAAGAAGAACCACGTCGGCTTCATCGGCGGCGTGGACACCCCGCTGATCAAGAAGTTCGCGGCGGGCTACGTCCAGGGCGTCAAGGACACCAAGTCCAGCGTCAAGGTCGACGTCCAGTACCTGACCCACGGCTCCGACCTGTCCGGCTTCTCCAGCCCCGACAAGGGCAAGGAGGCCGCGTCCGGCATGCTCGACAACGGCGCCGACGTGATCTACGCCGCGGCCGGCTCCTCCGGCAACGGCTCGATCGAGGCCGTCAACGGCGTCAAGGGTGCCTGGGCCATCGGTGTGGACTCGGACCAGTACAACATCCCGGGTCTCGCCAAGTACAAGAGCTCGATCCTGACCTCGATGGTCAAGAACGTCGACGTCGGCGTCTACGACTTCATCAAGTCCGTGCACGACGGCAAGCCGCTGACCGGCAACCAGGTCTACTCGCTCGCCAAGGGCGGTGTCGGCCTGGCCACCAGCGGTGGTTTCATCGACGACATCAAGGCTCAGCTGGACGCCGCGAAGAAGAAGATCGTCGACGGCACCGTCACGGTCAAGACCAGCTGACCTGACGGTTCCCGCCGGAATCCCGGCTCGACGAGGGGGCCTCGACAACCCCCTCGTCGAGCCATAACAATGTGTCAACTCTACGCGTGTAGCATGGAGTTGCCGCGCTAGCGTCGCCGACGCCTGCCCTCCCCTACGCAGCCCCTTTCCCCCAGGAGAGTGCGCCATCAACGCGTCCAGCCCTCCCGCTGCCGTCGAACTGCGCGGCATCACCAAGCGATTCCCCGGCGTCGTCGCCAACAAGGACATCGACATCACCGTCCGTACCGGCACCGTCCATGCCCTGTGCGGTGAGAACGGCGCCGGCAAGTCCACCCTGATGAAGATCCTCTACGGCATGCAGCAGGCCGACGAGGGCACCATCGCGGTGAACGGCGAGACGGTCGTCTTCCACAACCCCGCCGACGCCATCGCCCGCGGCATCGGCATGGTGCACCAGCACTTCATGCTCGCCGACAACCTCACCGTCCTGGAGAACGTCGTCCTGGGCGCGGAGAAGCTCCACGGCATCGGCGCCAAGGCCCGTACGAAGATCAAGGAGCTCTCCGACGCGTACGGCCTGAACGTCCGCCCGGACGTCCTGCTGGAGGAGCTCGGCGTCGCCGACCGCCAGCGCGTGGAGATCCTCAAGGTCCTCTACCGCGGCGCCAAGACCCTGATCCTCGACGAGCCCACCGCCGTCCTCGTGCCGCAGGAGGTCGACGCGCTCTTCGACAACCTGCGCGAGCTCAAGGCCGAGGGCCTCACCGTCATCTTCATCTCCCACAAGCTGGGCGAAGTCCTGTCGGTGGCCGACGAGATCACCGTCATCCGCCGCGGCACCACGGTCGGCACGGTCAAGCCGGCGGGCACCACCCCCAAGCAGCTCGCCGAGCTGATGGTCGGCAGCGAACTGCCCACGCCGGAGACCGAGGAGTCCACGGTCACGGACGTCCCGCTGCTGAAGCTGGACGGCCTGCGCCTGGCCCAGACCGACCTCGACGGCGTCGAGCGGATCATCCTGGACGACATCACCTTCACCATTCACAAGGGTGAGGTCCTCGGCATCGCCGGTGTGGAGGGCAACGGCCAGTCCGAGCTGGTCGAGGCGATCATGGGCATCCGCGACCCGGACGCCGGTGTCATCAGCCTCGACGGCACCGACATCTCGCACGCCCCCACCCGCCACCGCCGCCAGGCCGGCGTCGGCTACATCCCCGAGGACCGTCACCGCCACGGCCTGCTCCTCGAGGCTCCGCTGTGGGAGAACCGCATGCTCGGCCATGTCACCGAGCGGCCCAACTCCCGCGGCCAGCTGCTCGACATCAAGGCCGCCCGCACCGACACCGCGCGCATCATCGAGGCGTACGACGTCCGTACGCCCGGCATCGACGTCACCGCCGCCTCCCTCTCCGGCGGCAACCAGCAGAAGCTGATCGTCGGCCGCGAGATGAGCCACGCGCCCAAGCTGCTCATCGCCGCCCACCCCACCCGCGGTGTGGACGTCGGCGCGCAGGCCGCGATCTGGGACCACATCCGCGAGGCCCGCCGCGAGGGCCTGGCCGTGCTGCTGGTCTCCGCCGACCTGGACGAGCTCATCGGGCTCTCCGACACCCTGCGGGTGATGTACCGCGGCCGTCTGGTCGCCGACGCCGACCCCGCCACCATCACCCCCGAGGAGCTGGGCTCCGCCATGACGGGTGCGGCCACCGGCCACCTGGAGCACACAGAGGACGACGCCCGATGAACAAGCTGACCCAACGCATCGACAAGGAGCGGCTGCTCCTCGGCATCGCGGCGCCGGTGCTGGCGATCGTCGCCGCGCTCGTCGTCACCGCCCTGGTCATCCTCGCCACCGGCAAGAACCCGGGCTCCGCCTTCAGCGACATGGTGACCTACGGCTCCGCCAGCGACAGCCAGGTCTACATCCTCAACAAGGCGACGACGTACTACCTCGCGGGTGTCGCGGTGGCCATCGGCTTCCGCATGAACCTGTTCAACATCGGCATCGACGGCCAGTACCGGCTCGCCGCGTTCATGGCCGCCGTCCTCGGCGGCGCGCTGACCGCGCCCGGCTGGATCGCCATCCCGCTGATCATCCTGACCGCCATGGCCACGGGCGCCCTGTGGGCGGCCATCGCCGGTGTCCTGAAGGTGACCCGAGGCGTCAGCGAGGTCATCTCGACCATCATGCTGAACTCGATCGCCACCGCGATCATCGCCTACCTGCTGCAGCCCGGGAAGCTCGCCGAACTGCAGAACGGTGGCACCCTGGTCTCCACCAAGCCGCTGCCGTCGTCCTCGTACTTCTTCAACATCGACACCGGCGCGGCTGGTGTGCTGGACGGCTTCATCATCATCGCCGTCGTCGTCGGCGTCGCCTACTGGTTCGTGCTCGGCCGTACCCGCTTCGGCTTCGACCTGCGCACCGTCGGCCAGTCCGAGAGCGCCGCCACCGCGAGTGGTGTATCGGTGAAGAAGATGGTCGCCACCAGCATGATCATCTCCGGAGGGGTGGCCGGCCTGATCGGCATGCCCACGCTGCTGAACGAGAGCCACCAATACGACACCAGCTTCCCGACCGGCATCGGCTTCACCGGCATCGCCATCGCGCTGCTCGGCCGCAACAACCCGGTCGGCATCGCGCTGGGCGCCCTGCTGTGGGGCTTCCTGGAACGCACCACCAACCACCTCGAGTTCGAGGGGTACGACAAGGAGATCCTCGGCGTCATCCAGGGCGTGATCGTCCTGTGCGTCGTCATCGCCTATGAGCTCGTACGCCGCTACGGCCTCAGCCGCCAGCAGCAGCGGGTCGGCGCCGAGCTCGCCGCCCAGGCCGCCGCCCCGACCCAGAAGCAGGAGGTGGCGTGATGACTGCCACGATGACCGACACGCCGCCCCCCGCGGCTCCCAAGGCGGACGCCCGGGCCGCCCGCTCGGGCCGCTCGCTCGGCCAGATCCTGATGCTCGTGGCCGGCGCGCTGCTGCTCGTCGCCGCGGTCCGCGTCATCACCGGCGCCAACCAGCTCACCTCCGAGGGGCAGGTCTCCGCCGCGCTCGCCCTCGCCGTGCCGATCGGCCTCGCCGGCCTGGCCGGTCTCTGGTCCGAGCGCTCCGGTGTGGTCAACATCGGCCTCGAAGGCATGATGATCCTCGGCACCTTCGGGGCCGGCTGGATCGGCTGGCAGACCAACCCCTGGCTCGGCCTGCTGTGCGGCATCGGCTTCGGCGTCCTCGGCGGCCTGGTGCACGCCGTGGCGACCATCACGTTCGGCGTCGACCACATCGTCTCCGGTGTCGCCGTCAACCTGCTCGCGCTGGGCACCACCCAGTACCTCGCCAAGCTCTTCTTCACCAACGGCAAGGCGGCCGACGCGGGCGGCAACCCCAAGCAGTCCCCGCCGGTGGACTCGCTGCCCAACATCGACGTACCGGGTCTGTCGGACGGCCTCAAGTCCCTCGAGAACCACCACTGGTTCCTGATCTCGGACATCGCCGGCATCCTCGGCGGTCTGGTCAGCGACCTGTCCGTGGTGACGCTCTTCGCCGTCGTGCTGTTCATCGGCAGCTGGTGGCTGCTGTGGCGCACCCCGTTCGGTCTGCGGTTGCGCTCCTGCGGTGAGAACCCGATCGCCGCGGAGTCCCTCGGCGTCAACGTCTACAAGTACAAGTACGTGGCCGTGGCGGTGTCCGGCGGTCTCGCCGGCCTCGGCGGTGCCTTCCTCGCGCTGGTCACCTCGCACACGTACCTGGAGAGCCAGACCGGCGGACGCGGCTACATCGGTCTCGCCGCCATGATCTTCGGCAACTGGCGGCCGGGCGGCCTCGCCATGGGCGCGGGCCTGTTCGGCTACTCCGACGCGCTGCAGCTGCGCAACGGCGGCCAGACCGTCCACGCGCTGCTGCTCCTGCTGGTCGTGCTCCTGGTGGGCCTGGCCGGCTGGAAGCTGTACCGGAAGGCGCACTGGCAGGGCGGAATCAGCCTCATGGTCGGCGCGCTCGTCCTGGTCTGGTACCTGGTCACCGACGAGGTCCCGAGCGACTTCGTGGGTGCCACCCCGTACGTCGTCACCCTGCTGGTGCTGTCGCTGTCCGCGCAGCGCCTGCGCATGCCGAAGGCGGACGGCATGCGCTACCGGAAGGGCCAGGGCAAGTGACGCCGGCCGCCGTCGACTGGGAGGCCCTGAGGGACCTGGCCCGCGAGGCCATGTCGCACGCCTACGCCCCCTACTCGCAGTACCCGGTCGGCGTCGCCGCCCTGGTCGACGACGGCCGCACGGTCTCCGGCTGCAACGTCGAGAACGCCAGCTACGGCCTCGGCCTGTGCGCCGAGTGCGGGCTGGTCTCGGAGCTGCAGCGCACGGGCGGCGGCCGCCTCACGCACTTCACGTGCGTGGACGGCCGCGGCGAGATCCTCGTCCCGTGCGGCCGCTGCCGCCAGCTGCTGTACGAGTTCGGGGGCCCCGACCTGCTCCTGGAGACCCCGGCGGGAATCCTCCCGCTCTCGGAGATGCTCCCCCAGGCCTTCGGCCCGGAGTACCTCACCAAGTAACTCCCGTACGGCCCCTCCGAGTCGATCCCGATGGCTCGGAGGGGCCGCACACTTCCATGAACCTCGGAAGGACGCACGCCATGGCCATGGACGCCATCTCCGTCATCCGCACCAAGCGGGACCGCGGCGAACTCAGCGACGAGCAGATCGACTGGGTCATCGACGCGTACACCCACGGGGAGGTCGCCGACGAGCAGATGTCCGCGCTCGCCATGGCCATCCTGCTCAACGGTATGAACCGCCGCGAGATCGCCCGCTGGACGGCCGCGATGATCGCCTCCGGCGAGCGCATGGACTTCTCGTCCCTGTCCCGCCCGACGGCCGACAAGCACTCCACGGGCGGCGTGGGCGACAAGATCACCCTGCCGCTCGCCCCCCTGGTCGCGGCCTGCGGAGCAGCGGTTCCCCAGCTGTCGGGCCGCGGCCTCGGCCACACGGGCGGCACCCTGGACAAGCTGGAGTCGATCCCGGGCTGGCGCGCGCTGCTGTCGAACGAGGAGATGCTGAACGTCCTCGACACCACCGGCGCCGTGATCTGTGCGGCGGGCGACGGCCTGGCCCCGGCGGACAAGAAGCTGTACGCCCTGCGTGACGTCACCGGCACGGTGGAGGCGATCCCCCTGATCGCCTCGTCGATCATGTCGAAGAAGATCGCGGAGGGTACCGGCTCCCTCGTCCTGGACGTGAAGGTGGGCACGGGCGCCTTCATGAAGACGGCGGCGGACGCCCGCGAACTGGCGTCCACGATGGTGGGCCTGGGCACGGACCACGGCGTGAAGACGGTCGCCCTGCTCACGGACATGTCCACCCCCCTGGGCCTGACCGCGGGCAACGCCCTCGAAGTCCGCGAGTCGGTGGAGGTCCTGGCGGGCGGCGGCCCGTCGGACGTCGTCGAACTGACCATCGCCCTGGCCCGCGAGATGCTGGACGCGGCCGGCGTGAAGGACGCGGACCCGGCGAAGGCCCTGGCCGACGGCTCGGCGATGGACGTCTGGCGCCGCATGATCGCGGCCCAGGGCGGCGACCCGGACGCGGAGCTGCCGGTGGCCCGTGAACAGCACGTCATCAAGGCCCCGTCCTCGGGTGTCCTGACCCGCCTCGACGCCTACGGCGTCGGCGTCGCCGCGTGGCGCCTCGGCGCGGGCCGCGCCCGCAAGGAGGACCCGGTCCAGGCGGGCGCGGGCATCGAGCTGCACGCCAAGCCGGGCGACACGGTGACCGAGGGCCAGCCGCTGCTGACCCTGCACACGGACACACCGGAGCGCTTCGAGTACGCGCTGCAGGCGGTGGAGGGGTCGTACGACATCGGGGCGGCGGGGACCGACTTCACGGCGTCGCCCGTGGTGCTGGAGCGCATCGCCTGACGTCTTGGCGTACGTCGTCTCAGGGGCCGGTCCTTCGGGGCCGGCCCCTGCGGCTTGCGCGCCGTCAGCCGAGCAGGGCCGCGACCACCACCAGCACCGGCACGGACAACACCGTCGACACCAGGATCGAGTCCCGTGCCAAGCCCTCCGCCACCCGGTACCGGCTCGCGTAGGTGTACAGGTTCTGCGCGGCCGGGAGTGCCGATGTCACCACCACGTCGAGGAGTTGGTGGCCGTGCAGGCCGAAGACTCCCACCGCCAGTGCCCAGGCGGCCATCGGCTGCCCCACCGCCTTCAGGGCCACCGAGAGGAAGACCGGGCCCCGGTCGGCGCCCCGTCCCGGCATCGTGCTGCCGCACAGGGAGATGCCGAAGGCCAGCAGGACCGCCGGGACGGACATGTTGGCGATCAGGGTCAGCGGGTCCATGACGGGCGCCGGGACCTTCAGACCGATCGCCGAGACCGTCACTCCCGCCAGCGAGCCGACGGCGATCGGGTTGCGCAGGGGAGTGAGCAGCCGTAGCCACAACGGGCCCTTCTCGCCCCTGCCGGACAGGTCCAGGACCGTCAGGGCGATCGGGGTCACCGCGATGATCTGGAAGAGGAGGACCGGAGCGACGAGCGAGGCGTCGCCCAGGACGTACACCGCGATCGGGATGCCGAGATTGCCCGAGTTGACGTAACTGGAGCACAGGGCGCCGATCGTGGTGCGCCCGACGCCCCAGCCACGCACGACACCCACCGCGACGAACACTCCCGCCGCCGCTGCCGTGCTCATCGCCGTCACCAGCAGCCGGCTGGAGAAGATCACCGACAGGTCGGCCCGGGCCAGGGTGGTGAACAGCAGCGCCGGGGACGCCACATGGAAGGCCAGTTTCGTCAGGACCTCCCGGCCGTGCTCGCCGAGATGGCCCTGGCGTCCGATGACATAGCCGACGCCGATGACGACCGCGATGACCGCGAAGCCCGTCAGCACGCCCTGCACGGAGCCTCCTTGGCGGGGAGGAGGCCAGGGGGTATCCGGGGACGTACTGATCCATGGGGCATACACCCAACCCTCTGGGGGAGGACGCGCGCAGGTCAATGTGATCCCGGCCGGCGGACATGCCTCCTCCCTGAGGGCACCCCGATGAGTTCCGCCCGCCGCACCGGTCTACCGCTCGTGGACGCCATGACACCTGCAGTAGTCGTGCTGCCCGGCCCCGTCACCCAGGACGAGGTGAGGGGGCTGTGCGACGACGTGCGCGCACTGCTGGAGTCCACCGGGGCGGGCGTCGTCGTGGTGGACGTCGCCGCGATCGGGCCGCCGGGCCTCGCCGCCGTGGACCTGCTCGCGCGGCTGGAGCTGGCCGCACGGCGGGCCGGGGGCCGCATCCGGCTGCGTGACCCGGTGCCCTCCCTACGCGCCCTTCTCGACCTGGTCGGGCTCCGCTTCGAGGTGGAGGGGCACGCCGAACAGCGGGAACCACCGCTTCGTGTCGAGGAAGAAGTGGAACCCGGTGAGCCGGCCGTCTGATATCTCCAGCACCTGTACCGCCCAGGGCGCGTAACCGCCGGCCTCCGGGTCCGGCTTGTACTGGGCGAACCCCGGCAGACCGTTGACCTGCACCGGGATCAGGCGCGAGCCCTCGCAGGCGGAGCCGAGCGTCGTCATGAAACCGGTGATGTCGTCGTGGCCCGTCAGCCACAGGTCGAACGGCGGCATCGTCATGACGGCGTCCTCGTGCAGCAGCGCCGTCAGGGCGGTCATGTCGTAGCCCTCGAAGGCCGCCACATAGCGGTCGAGGAGCTTCTGCTGCTCCTCGTCCAGCGGGTTCGACACGGCCGCGCCCGTCGCCCTGTCGGCCTGCTCGCGCTCGGAGAGGGTGGCCCGCGCCCGCTGCAGTGCGCTGTTCACCGACGCGACCGAGGTGTCGAGCAGCTCGGCGACCTCGCTCGCCCTCCAGGCCAGCACCTCACGGAGGATGAGCACCGCGCGCTGCTTGGCGGGCAGCTGCTGCAGGGCGGCCATGAAGGCGAGCCGCACGGACTCCTTGGCGACGGCAGCCTCCGCCGGGTCGTCCGTCGTGGGCAGCACACGGGCGTCCGGCATCGGCTCCAGCCAGGTGTGGTCGGGGCGGGGGGAGAGGGCGGCCTGGGCCAGCGGGGTGGACTCGCTGAGGTCCATCGGCCGGGCCCTCTTGTTGCCGGCGGTCAGCATGTCGAGGCACACGTTGGTCGCGATCCGGTACAGCCATGACCGCAGGCTGGAGCGGCCCTCGAACTTCTCGTAGCTCCGCCAGGCGCGGACCATCGTGTCCTGCACCGCGTCCTCGGCCTCGAAGGAGGAGCCGAGCATGCGGTAGCAGTACCCGGTCAACTCGACGCGGTGTTTCTCGAGCCTGACGTCGAGGTCCGTTGTCGTCATCGTCCACCCACCCCTGTGGCCGTCTGTGTCGCGCCTTCGCGCCCAGCACGTCCGAAGCTAGCGCAGGGCACTGACAATGGCGTGTCGAGCGAGGAAAGGAGCAGGTCAGATCGGTGACGGAGGCTCGTCAGACGAGTTGCTTCACGGACATCAGCAGATGCCGGTGGAGCTCGTACGAACCCTCGTCGTCCCCGCCCGAGCTCAGCAGCGCCCGCTGCCCGGCCCCGAGCATCCGCAGACGCAGTACCGGCCCTTCGAAGGAGCTCAGCGCGTCCAGCAGATACGCCGGATGGAAGGCCACCGTGGCGTCCTCGGCGCCGTCGAGGACGGCGGGCAGCCGCTGCGCCGCCACGTCGTCGCCGTACCCGGCCCGCACCAGGACCGATCCGCCCCCGTCCGAGGAGAAGTCCAGCCGCACCGCACTGTTGGCCTCCGCCACCACCGAGACCCGCCGCACCGCCTCGGTCAGCGCCCCGCACGCCACCTCGGCGACCGCCGCGCCCGCCACCTCGAACAGGGCCCCGTACCCCGGCAGCCGGCCGTCCAGCCGCCGTACGACCGTCCGCATCCGCCCGCCCTCGAAGCCGACGAGACCGACGCCCGCCGATCCGGTGTCCAGCCCGATGCGCACGGCCCCGCTGCGCGCCAGCGACTTCGCGACATCGAGCAGCCGCCGCGCGGGCAGCAGCGCCTCCGCCGAAGCGCCCGCAGCCGTCGCCTCGGGCTTCCACTCCAGTCGCCGTACGACATACCGGTACCGGTCCGAGGCCGACAGGGTCATCTCCTCGCCGTCCAGCCGCAGTTGTACGCCGGTGAGCACCGGCAGCGTGTCGTCGCGCCCCGCCGCCACCTGCCCCACGGCCGTCGCGAAGGCCGTGGCGTCCACGCTGCCGGACACCTCGGGCGGCGTGGGAAGCGCCGGATACTCCGCACGCGGCAGCGTCGACAGTCCGAACCTGGTGCCGCCCGCCTCGACCGTGAACCGCGTCCCCTCCAGGACGCAGCTCACCGGTCCCTCCGGCAGCACCCGGCAGATGTCCAGCAGCCTGCGCCCGAGAACCAGCACCTCACCGGTGCCCACCGTCTCGGCGTCGGTCTCGACGCGGGCCGCGGTCTCGAAGTCGAACCCGGAGACACTCAGCCGCCCGGCCCCGGCCTCCAGCAACAGCCCGCCGAGCACCGGCACCGGGGTACGGGCCGGCAGCGCCCGCGCCGCCCACCCCACGGCCTCGGTGAACTGCCCACGCTCGATCCGGAACTCCATACGACAAACCCCCTGCTCGGTCCGGTTGACGCGCGGACGCTACCGGTGACCACTGACAGTGGGGTGCCGAGCGGGGGGAGTGTGCAGGTGGGTGGGGGTGCTGTGGTGCTGGGGGCGCTGCTCCAGGACCCCCGATCGGCCCTGAAGGGGCCTCGTCCTCAAACGCCGGACGGGCTGAGTCGTGCCGACCGGCGTTCCTGGCGCGCCGCATGCGAACCCATCACCGTGATCGTCACGACCCCCAGCACCGCCAGCAGCCCGACCCCCACCGTTCCGGCCCAACCGCCCGCGTGGAAGGCCATCGCGCCCACCGTGCTCCCCGCACTGGACCCGATGTAGTACGCCGACTGGTACAGCGCCGAAGCCTGCGCCCGTCCGCTCGTCGCCGTCTTGCTCACCGCCGACGAGGCGACCGCGTGCCCCGCGAAGAAGCCCGCCGTGATCAGCACCAGCCCCAGCAGCACCAGGACCAGCGACCCGGCCAGGGACAGCAGCAGGCCGGCCGTGGTGGTCCCGCCCGCCAGGTACAGCGCCCCGCGCCGCCCCAGCCGGCCCACCAGCCGCCCGGCCGTCGAAGCCGACACCGTGCCCACCAGGTACACCAGGAAGATCGAGCCGATGATGCCCTGCGGCAGCGAGAACGGCGCCTCGGTCAGCCGGTAGCCGATCACCGTGTAGACCCCGCCGAACACCGTCATGAACAGCGCACCGATCGCGTACAGCCGGCACAGCAGCGGGTTGGACAGATGGTCCCGCACCGTACGGGCCAGCACCCGCGGCCGCAGCGACCCGGCGACGAAGTGCTTCGGCGCGGGCAGCAGCAGCCGGAAGGCCACCGCACACGCCACCGCGATCACCCCGATGACGCCGACGGCCACCCGCCAGCCCCATTCCTGCGCGACCCACCCGGTGATGACCCGGCCGCTCATCCCGCCGACGCTGTTCCCCGCCACGAACAGCCCGATCGCCGTGACCAGGGCCTTCGGCCGGACCTCCTCGGCGAGATACGCCGTCGCCGACGCGGGCAGCCCCGCCAGCGCCGCACCCTGCAACGCCCGCAGCACCACCAGCACGCCCAGCGAGGGCGCGAACGGGACCAGCACACCCACCGACACCGCGACCGCCAGCGAGGCGGTCATCACCGTACGGCGCCCGAACCGCTCCGACAGGGCGCTCATCGGCAGCACGAACAGCGCGAGCCCGCCCGTCGCCCCGGCCACCGTCCAGCTCGCCTCGCTCGCCGCCACCCCGAAGTCAGCCGAGATCAACGGCAGCAGGGCCTGCGTGGAGTACAGCAGCGCGAAGGTGGCGACCCCCGCGAGGAAGAGCGCGAAGCTCATCCGGCGGTAGCCGGGCCCACCGGGGGCCATACGGGAGTCGACGACGGGGACAAAGGATTCGGCGCCCATGACGGTGGACGCCCCGGTACTGGCGGGAGACATGCTTCGAAGCTACGTACGCCCCCGCTCATCCGTCCAATGCATGGAATCGCCATAATCGTTCCCATGGTGCATCAACACAGCTCACAGCCCCGCCTGTCACCATCCAGTGACACAGAAGACATGGCAGAGATGTCGAGGTTGCTGGCCCCGCGCCTCGCCTACTTCGCCGGCGTGGCCCGCACCGAACACGTCACGCGCGCCGCACACGACCTTCAGGTCCCCCAGTCCACCCTCTCCCGCGCCATGGCCCGTCTCGAACAGGACCTGGGCGTCGACCTCTTCGCCCGCCACGGCCGCACCGTCTCCCTCACCCCGGCCGGCCGCACCTTCCTCACCCACGTGGAACGCGCCCTCACCGAGATCGAACGAGCCGCCGAGGAGGTACGGGCCGACGCCGACCCCACCACCGGCAAGGTGGCCTTCGGCTTCCTCCACACCATGGGCGCGGAGACCGTCCCGGGCCTCATCCAGGCCTTCCGCACCGACCATCCGAGGGTCCGTTTCAGCCTGGTCCAGAACTACGGCGAGGCCATGCTGGAGAAGCTGAGGGCGGGGGAGCTGGACCTGTGCCTGACCTCCCCGGTCCCCGACGCCCCGGACCTGGTCGCCCGTCGCCTGGACGAACAGAAGCTCCGCCTCGTCGTCTCCGCCGACCATCCCCTCGCCGCTCGCAGGAGAATCAGGCTGGCGGAAGCGGCCGACGAGACCTTCGTGACCCTGGAACCCGGATACGGCTTGCGCCGCATCACGGACGACCTGTGCACAGAAGCGGGCTTCAAGCCCCGCATCGCCTTCGAGGGCGAGGAGGCGGAGACCCTGCGGGGCCTGGTGGCGGCGGGCTTGGGAGTAGCCCTCCTGCCCCCACCCGCCTTCCCCCGCCCGGGAGTTGTGGAACTGACGGTCACGGCCCCCAGAGCGGCGAGAGAAATCGGCGTGGCATGGCTGGACGGCCACCCGGACACACCCCCGGTGGCGGCCTTCAAGAAGTTCCTGCTGTCGAGAAGGGGGAACCTGCTGGCCTGAGCCCCTGGCTCTACCGTCTCAACGACTTACCGAACCCCGCCGCCAACGGCATCCTCAACCCCAACGGCGGCGGCGCGGCCAGCGCGTCCTGAAGGGGCCGGGAAAGCGACCGCCCGAACAACGCCCCCATCACGAAGTCCTCGGCCAACGCCTGTACTTCGCTCCGGTACTGATGCAGCCCATGACCATCGGCATGCACTTCGAACCGGCACACATCCCGATTCGCCTTCTTCGCCCGCGCCGCCAGCCGAAAGGACAGCTCGGGGTCGGAGACGACGTCGTTCGTGCCGTGCACGATCAACACCCGGCGGCCCACCAACTGCTTCACCGGTTCAGGCGACGCCGCCACGTCCTCCTCCGGCAGCCAGGGAGCGATCGCCAGCACGGAGTTGACGGCTTCGTGCCCAGCCGCCCGCAACGCGGCCCGCCCGCCCATGTCGAACCCGGCGAGACAGACGGGAACGTCCCCGTACCGCCGTACGACTTCGTCGGCGGCCCACTGCGCGTCCCGCGCCAGATGCGCCTCGCTGCCGTTCCACCCCCGGTACCGGTAGTGGACGACATGCGCGGCCAGCCCGTCCTCCCGCCCGGCGCGGGCCAGCCGGCGCCCCAACGCCCGCACGGATGCCGCCGCCAGCATGGGGGACGGTCTGCGATCCGACTCCTCGTCACCGCCGGGGAGCAGCAGCACCGCTGCGCTCACCGCCGTCGGCTCCGGACCGATCGCCCTCCCCAGCCGGGCCCGTCGTACCGGCGTCGCTTGGTGTGCCATGACAGAACAGTGTCAGAAGCCCCGGTGTACGCCACCCCTCCTCGCGGTCACCGTTACGTATCGACGGAGTTGTACAACGCGCGATCTACGCGCGTAGGAGGTAGAGTGCGGAGATGACGAGCCAGACCATCTCGAACACCCCGACGCCGGACCAGATCCGCCGGGCGCCGAAGGTTCTGCTGCACGACCACCTGGACGGCGGCCTCCGCCCCGGGACGATCGTCGAACTCGCCCACGACACGGGCTACTCCAGGCTCCCCGACACCGACCCCGGCAAGCTGGGCGTGTGGTTCCGGGAGGCTGCCGACTCCGGGTCCCTGGAGCGGTACCTGGAGACCTTCTCCCACACCGTCGGCGTCATGCAGACCCGGGACGCCCTCGTCCGGGTCGCCCGCGAGTGCGCCGAGGACCTCGCCGAGGACGGGGTCGTCTACGCCGAGGTGCGGTACGCGCCCGAGCAGCACCTCGAGAAGGGCCTGACGCTGGAACAGGTCGTCGAGGCCGTCAACCAGGGCTTCCGGGAGGGCGAGCAGCTGGCCCGCGCGAACGGCCACCGCATCCGCGTCGGCGCCCTGCTCACCGCCATGCGGCACGCCGCCCGCGCCCTGGAGATCGCCGAACTCGCCAACCGCCACCGCGACCTGGGCGTCGTCGGCTTCGACATCGCGGGCGCGGAGGCCGGCTATCCGCCCACCCGGCACCTCGACGCCTTCGAGTACCTCAAGCGCGAGAACAACCACTTCACCATCCACGCCGGCGAGGCCTTCGGGCTGCCCTCCATCTGGCAGGCCCTTCAGTGGTGCGGCGCCGACCGGCTCGGGCACGGGGTGCGCATCATCGACGACATCCAGGTGCAGGCCGACGGCTCGGTGAAGCTCGGCCGACTCGCCTCGTACGTACGGGACAAGCGCATCCCCTTGGAGCTGTGCCCCAGCTCCAACCTGCAGACGGGGGCCGCCGCCTCGTACGCCGAGCACCCGATCGGGCTGCTGCGGCGGCTGCACTTCCGGGCCACGGTGAACACCGACAACCGGCTGATGTCCGGGACCAGTATGAGCCAGGAATTCGAGCACCTTGTCGACGCGTTCGGTTACACGCTCGACGACATGCAGTGGTTCTCCGTCAATGCGATGAAATCAGCGTTCATTCCTTTCGATGAACGACTCGCGATGATCAATGACGTCGTCAAGCCCGGATATGCCGAGCTCAAGTCCGAATGGCTGTTCCAGCAGACCGCTTCCACCAGCGGTTCTGTGGATTCGGAGGGCTGACCGGGGGGCAGTGGTGGGTGCGGAATGCGGACGGGTATTCACCATCCGTCCGCATTTCGAAGTTTGCGGCGGGTGGGTTCGCATGTTTACGGTCGTGGACCTCTCACATTCCCGTAACCCCATTTCGAGGACGCATTCCATGAAGCAGTCTGCTGCCAAGACCCTCGGTGTCGCCGCCCTCGGTGCCGCCTTCGCCGCCGTCGGCGCGGGCGCCGCGAACGCGGCCCCGGCGGTCCCGGACGCCACCGGGGCGCTGGACACCGTCACCAAGACGCTCCCGGCGGAGAACCTCTCCGCGGCGCTGCCGGGTGCCGGTCAGGCGGTGACCCAGGGCAAGGCCGCCCTCGACTCGGGTCTTGCCACGGCGCGGCCGGCCGCGCCGAAGGTGCTCTCCGACGGCCCGGCCGCCCCGGTCGCCGGCCTCCTCGGCGGGCTTCCGGTGGGGAAGACGGGCCTGCCCACGCACGGCCTGCCCACGCACGGCCTGCCCGTGAACGGCGTCCCGCTGGGCTGACCCCGGACGCGAACACCGATGGGGCGCACCCCCCGGACACGGGGTGCGCCCCATCGGCCTATGCGCGTGCGGCGGGTCGTCACCAGGCGGTGCGGGCCGCCTTGTCCTCCGAGGGCAGCAGGATCCACAGGGCTATGTAGAGCAGGAACTGCGGGCCCGGCAGCAGGCAGGAGAGCAGGAAGATCACCCGCATCGTGGTCGCCGAGGTGCCGAAGCGTCGCGCCAGACCGGCGCACACTCCGCCGATCACGCGGCCGTGGGTGGGGCGGACGAGGGCGGACATGTGCGGCTCCTTCGTGAGCGTCGGAGTGAGGTGGCCCGTATGGCTTCCTCATCTGCCTACAACGCTACGTGCACGAAGCCCGCGAAGCGTCACTCTACGGAGCTATCCCGACCCTGGGAAACGTCGGGGTGCGACCCTGAGTCGCTTCCTCCTGACGGCGGGCGGCCACCTGCCGCCGCTCGGACCTGCGGCGGAGCCAGGTGCGGGACGCGGGGACGACGGCGAGGTGGGCGAGGGCCACGCCGACCGTGTTCAGGAGCAGGGAGTCGACGTCGGGGACGCGGCCGGGGACCCCCGTCTGCAGGAGCAGGATGCCGAGGGAGACCAGGAAGCCCGAGGCGACCGTGCGGAGCAGCGAGGCCAGCGGCGAGGACCACAGCCTGCCACGGGTCATCGGGAGCAGCACGCCCAGCGGAGCGAGGAGGGCGAGTCCCTCGGCGATGCGCCGGGCCGCCACCGCCCAGCCGAGCACCAGGTCGGCCCGGATGCCCGCGAACGGACGCACATTGGGCGGCGTCACCCAGGGCACGTCCAGCGGACGCAGCGTGAGCCAGGCGACGAACGCGAGGTGTGCGACGAGGAGGACACCTCCCGTCACACGGATGCGGATCGCGGCGCTGCCGCCGATGAAGCCTTCACGCTGCACGCCCCCCTAGACGCGCCCCCCGGCAGGATCGGTTCCGGGTTGCCCCCACGTACCTTCATGAGGCTTGCACCACATCCGTACGTCAGCCGCCCGTAACCCCGCTCGACGGCGGCTGTTCGCTGCCGGGTCGGGAGCGGACCTCGTCCGTGCACTCGTAGCGGCGCAGGGGGTCCTTGCCGGGGCCGCCGAGGATGACCGAGCCGTCGCCCTCCGCTGCCGCCGAGTCGGAGAACGTGCAGACGACCTGGGCCAGGGCGTACGAGGTGAGGTCGTCGGGGCGGGTGCTCAGACGGAGCGTGTCGTCGGGGTCGCCGGAGCGCGGCCCGGAGACGTTCATGCCGCCCCGTACGTCCGTCGTGTACCCGGCCTCCTTCTCGGCCGACGACGGCGTCGCCGCCAGCTGGTCCAGCAGGCCCTGTGCCACCAGGACGCGCCGCTGCGAGTCCGCCGTGCCGTCCGGGACCCGTACCGTCCGGTCGACGGCCACCAGCGACGAGCCGCACAGCAGGAACACCCGGACGGGCAGGCCGCGCGAGGCCTGGGCCGAGACGTCCGGTTCGGCCGGCGAGCACATGACCTGCGAGGGCGCCGCGCCGAAGTCCGTCGGCACCTCCGTGGAGCGGATGCCGCAGCCGGTGAGCAGCACGGCGAGGACGGGGAGCGCCAGCAGGCGCCGTACGTTCATCAGGCGTCCCCCTTCTTGGCCTCACCGTCGGCCTCTTCGGTGAGCGCCGACGCGTCGCGCGGCAGACGGAGGGTGAACACCGCGCCGCCCTCGGGCGAGTTGGCGGCGGTGATCTCGCCGCCGTGGATGTGGGCGTTCTCCAGGGCGATGGAGAGGCCGAGGCCGCTGCCCTCGGAGCGGGGGCGGGACGCGCTCGCCTTGTAGAACCGGTCGAACACGTGCGGGAGGACGTCCTCCGGGATGCCGGGGCCGTGGTCCTGTACGGCGATCACCACCTGGTCGTCCGCCGTACGCACCGCGACCCGCACCGGCGAACCGCCGTGCTTGAGCGCGTTGCCGATGAGGTTGGCGAGGATGACGTCCAGCCGGCGCGGGTCCAGCCGGGCGTGGATGCCGCGCTCGGTGTCCAGTTCGACGGCGTCCAGCCATGCGCGGGCGTCGATGCACGCGGTGATCTGGTCGGCCACGTCGACGTCGTCCAGGACCAGCCTGGCGGTGCCCGCGTCGAAGCGGGTGACCTCCATGAGGTTCTCGACGAGGTCGTTGAGGCGTCGGGTCTCGCTGACGACGAGCCGTACGGCGGGTTCGATCATCGGGTCGATCGAACCGGACTCGGCCTCCAGCTCCTCCTCCAGGATCTCGGTGACGGCGGTGATCGCGGTGAGCGGCGTACGGAGTTCATGGCTCATGTCCGCGACGAACCGCCGGGACGCGTCGTCCCGCGCGGCCATGTCGTCGACCCGTTTCTCCAGTGCCTCGGCCGCGTAGTTGAACGTCCGTGACAGATCGGCGAGTTCATCGGTCCCGGACACCCTGAGCCGGGTGTCCAGCTTGCCCTCGCCGAGGCGGCGGGCAGCGACTCCCAGGCGCTGCACGGGCTTCAGCACGGTCGACGCGGCGGCCTGCGCGAGCAGGGCCGAGCCGACGAGCGCGAGGCCGGTGGCGATGCCCAGTGACCAGGCGAGGGAGTTGAGGTCCTTGGCCTCGGGCTCCAGGGACTTGAGCATGTAGCCGGTGGAGCCGCCGTCGATCACCCTCGTGCCGGCGACCAGGTAGGGCGTGCCGTGGTCGACGACGCGCTGCCAGTAGAGGTGGTAGGCGTACTTGTTGCCGGAGTCGACGTCCTGCTTCTTGTTCACGGCGGCGCGCAGTGACTTGGGCACGTCCTGCAGCGAGAAGCCGTCGAGGCCGCCCGAACTGCCGTACACCGTCCTGCCCTCGGGGTTCTGCGCGACGAGCAGCACACTGAAGCGCTGGCTGCTGTTGGCCATCTGGCCCGCGGTGTGCTGCAGTTCGTCCTGTGTGGGACGCCCGGGCAGCGTGCCGGCCCGGGTCTGCATCGCCTGCTTGAAGTCGCCGAGCACCGCGTCCTGGGTGCGGGTGAGCACGGCCTCGCGGTTGAGCCAGTACGCGATCCCGGACGCGGAGACGGCCGCGGTGAGCGCCACCAGGCCGAACACCACCACCAGCCGGAGCCGGAGGCTGGTGAACTTCAGCCGAGTGAGATGTCCCTTGCGAGTCGCGGCCCAGCCGCGAACCCCCCCTTGCGCGGTTGTCACTGAGGCGTGTCCAGCCGGTAACCCACGCCGCGCACGGTACGGATCAGCGTCGGGGACGACGGCACGTCCTCGACCTTGGCCCGCAGCCGCTGGACACACGCGTCCACCAGCCGGGAGTCGCCGAGGTAGTCGTGCTCCCACACCAGCCGCAGCAGCTGCTGCCGGGACAGGGCCTGACCGGGCCGCCGGCTCAGCTCCAGGAGCAGCCGCAGCTCGGTCGGCGTGAGCTGCAGGTCCTCGCCGTTCTTCGTCACGGTCATCGCCGCACGGTCGATGACCAGGCTGCCGAAGCTGGCCGCGTCGGTCGACTCCCGCTCGCCGCGCCGCAGCACGGCCCGGATACGGGCGTCCAGCACCCGCCCCTGGATCGGCTTGACCACATAGTCGTCGGCACCGGACTCCAGTCCGACCACGACGTCGATGTCGTCACTCCGCGCGGTCAGCAGAATGATCGGCAGCTGGTCCGTGCGCCGGATGCGCCGGCACACCTCGAACCCGTCGATGCCGGGCAGCATCACGTCCAGCACGATCAGGTCCGGCCGTTGCTCGCGCAGGAGCTTCAGACCGTCCTCACCGGTGGCAGCGGTGGCAACCCGATGTCCCTGGCGCGTAAGAGACAGCTCCAGGGCCGTACGGATGGCGTCGTCGTCCTCGATCAGCAACAGGGAAGGCACGGGGGTCATTCTGGCCCATGGTGGGTCGGTGTTTCGACTCCTGTACGTCTACGTGCACGTAGCGCTCTTCTCTGTGACCGCGCTGTGGCCCCGCTGAGATCGACCGCTGGACCGACCCCTGTGACAGGTCTGTGACAGTCGGCGGACACGGCCATGAAGGTGCGAGGGCAAGCTTTTCGGCACAGGCAAGGAAGCACCGCAGAGATACACCGCCTGAGCAAGCCGAACACCGGAAGTCCACGACGGGGGGCGCGAGATGAACACGCTGCACAGCACCAGCCTTAGCGCAGTGGTCACGCGCCTGCACGACGTGAACGGGGGCCGGGGTTCAGAGAAGTCCGGCGCCGTGAGCGGGCGGGGGTGCGCTCGCGGCGCCGGGCGTCAGCACACCGTGTACATGACGGTGGTTGACGGTTTCACGGGGGAACCGCACGGGGGAAGCGCGTACAGGGAGGACACGGGGGAACGTCGTTCGCTGTCGGAGGCGGAGTTCACCGCCTACGTCCAGGAGCGTCGAGCCTCCCTGTACGCAACCGCCTACCACCTGACCGGTGACCGCTTCGAGGCCGAGGACCTGCTGCAGAGCGCGCTGTTCTCGACGTACAAGGCCTGGGACCGGATCAGCGACAAGGCCGCGGTCGGGGGCTATCTCCGCCGCACCATGACGAACCTGCACATCAGCGCGTGGCGCCGCCGCAAGCTGAACGAATACCCGACCGAGGAGCTGCCGGAGACGCCCGGCGACACGGACGCGATGCGCGGCACCGAACTGCGCGCGGTCCTGTGGCAGGCGCTCGCCCGGCTCCCCGAACTCCAGCGCACGATGCTGGTCCTGCGCTACTACGAGGGCCGCACCGACCCGGAAATCGCGGAGATCCTCGACATCAGTGTCGGCACGGTGAAGTCCAGCATCTGGCGCTCCCTGCGCCGCCTGCGCGAGGACGAGGTCCTCAGCTTCGGCCGTGACGAGGAGGACGCCTTCGGGGAGCTCGTCGCCTGAGGGTTGGGGGAGCAAGGAACACGGGGGAGCGGTAACGGGGGAACGGTCCGAGGGGGCCAACGGGGGTCACGGGGGACCAACGGGGGAAGCACGGGGAAAACGGGGGAAGCACCACGGGGGAACGGGGGAGCGGGACTGGAGGGCCGGGGGGTCCGTCCAGTCCCGCTTTCGTGTGTGCTCAGCGGACGCGCACCGTCGCCAGGACCGCCTCGCGCGGCGTGTCGCCGACCGCGATGGCCTCGGCGGGGTCCGTTCCCTCGACGGTGTACGCGCCGGTCTTCTGCTCGGGCACGCCGTCGTCACCGTCGTTCGGGGTGTCGTCGCACGCCGGGATCGTGGCGGTGCCCAACTTCCCGCCGACCTTGAAGTCGGCCTTGTCCGCGCCCAGATACTCGCGGTTCCCGTACTTCACCAGATACGCGCAGGAAGCCTCCGAGGCCCCCGCGCCCCCGCATTCGACGGCGGAGGCGAGCAGCGCGGTCGTCACGAGCAGCCGTCGGCCGGCCTTCAGGGCGTTCGTCATCGGCATCCTTTCCGCGGAGGTCGTCCGACCTACGACGGAGAGGGCGTCGCATCCGTTCGGGCCGGGCGGCGGCCCACCGCGGCCGCGGCCAGGCGGCCCAGGGCCTCGTCGCGGTCGCAGGGGTGGGCGCCCAGCGAGGTCTGGCGGGCGATGATCGTGCGTTCCTGGCGCATCAGGCGCCAGCCGCGGCGCAGCAGGAACGGGACCGACTTGCGGCCTTCCCTGAGGTCGCGCAGGAAGCGGCGGCGAAAGGTGCGGACCGGGCCGCGGTTCAGGCACAGGGCGTCGGCCAGCAGGCCCAACTCGCGGCAGCGGTCGACGATCTCGGCCGCGAAGATGCCCTCCGCTATGAACAGCGGCGTCCGGCCGATGTCGACGGCCTCCTCGCCGGTGCGCGCGGAGAGGGAGATGTCGTAGACGGGGACGTTCGTACGGCCCGTGCGGCACAGCTCGGCGATCGCGGCAACGGCGACATCCGTGTCCCAGGAGTCCGGGTGGTCCCAGTCGATGTCGGAACTCCCCGCCACCAGCGGCAGCGTCGGGTCGTCGCCCTCCTTGTAGAAGTCGTCGAGGCGCAGCACGGGAAGGCCGGAACGGGCGGCGACAAGGGACTTGCCCGAGCCCGAGGGACCGCAGAGCAGCACGACACGGGCGGGGGAGGGGCGATGGATGCTCACGGGACACCAGTTTGACGTATTCCGTACGCCCTGCCGACCCCGCGGGTCGTCTTTGGAGCGTGCGTCACACCTCAACTACCCTACGTGTCGACCTGATTACCCTGTGCATGAGACGGCAGTAGAAGGTGGCAGCAGCAATGGCACGACACACGTCTTCCTCGACCCCGACCGCCCAGCGCGCCCTGGTCGCCCTCGCGACGGCGGGTGTGGCGCTCGGCGCGGGTGCCGCGACGGCCTCCGCGGACACCGAGCCCGTCCTCGACGTGATGCGCACCCACCCCACCAGCCTCGGCCACACCGACCCCCAGGCCGGGCTCCAGGCCCTCACCGGTTCCGTCGGCCATGTCACCGGCCCGATCTCCGGCCTCAAGCCCAACCCCCTCGCCGGCACGGGCGTCGACCCCCTCGACAACGGCGTCGGCACCCAGCTCGCCGACTTCAAGTCCCTGAACTCCCGGATGCTGACCGCCCCGGTGGCCCAGGCGCCGTCGATCGGGAGCATTCCGGTGCCGGGGCAGGCCACCCGCCTGCTCAACCACTGAGCACCGCCGATCGCAGCAGAGAGCCGCGCATCCCCCGGACGGAGGGGAAGCGCGGCTCTCCGGTCTGCGGGGTCCCTCAGTAGGAGGAACCCGACGCGCCCAGCGACCCCGTCGGGTGCCAGACCGTCTTCGTCTCCAGGAACGCCGTCATGCGGTCGGTCCCCGGAGTCGCCACCCAGTCGACTTCGTCCACAGGCTGTGGACGAAGAACCCGCTTCAGGTTGTCCGCCGCCGCGATCTCCAGCTCCTTCGCCAGGCCATCGCCGGCGCCGGCGCCCGCGAGATCGATCGCGTTGACGTCCTGGTGCGCGGCCAGCGGCGTGGCGATCTCCGCCGTACGGCCGGAGAGGACGTTGACGACACCGCCGGGGAGGTCGGAGGTGGCCAGGACCTCGCCCAGTGACAGAGCGGGGAGGGGGGACTGCTCGGACGCCACCACGACGGCCGTGTTGCCCGTCGCGATCACCGGGGCGATGACGGAGACCAGGCCCAGGAAGGACGACTCCTGGGGGGCCAGGACCGCCACCACGCCCGTCGGCTCGGGGGAGGACAGGTTGAAGAACGGCCCCGCGACCGGGTTCCCGCCCCCGACCACCTGCGCGATCTTGTCGGTCCAGCCCGCGTACCAGACCCAGCGGTCGATCGCGGCCTCGACCTGC
Source organism: Streptomyces sp. NPDC001617 (assembly GCF_053596855.1). Taxonomy (NCBI): domain Bacteria; kingdom Bacillati; phylum Actinomycetota; class Actinomycetes; order Kitasatosporales; family Streptomycetaceae; genus Streptomyces; species Streptomyces sp. NPDC001617. The sequence goes on along the minus strand of NZ_JBSFHA010000101.1, from coordinate 9,448 downwards.
TCGGCGGCCTTGGACTTGGACAGCCCTTCGGAGGCCGCCACTTCACGGACGAACTGCTCCCGCCGCCCCTCCAGCATCTCGGCGATGCGGTAGAGGATCTGACCGCGGTTGTACGCGGTCGCGCCCGCCCAGCCGCCGAACGCCTTGCGGGCGGCGACCACCGCGTCGCGAGCGTCCTTACGGGACGAAAGGGGCACGTTCGCCAGCCAGTTGCCTTTCTTGTCGCTCACCTCGTACACCCGGCCGCTCTCGGAACGCGGGAACTTCCCGCCGACGTACAGCTTGTAGGTCTTGAAGACAGAAAGTCGCTCAGACATCGAGGTACGCCTCCAGGCCGTGACGACCGCCCTCGCGGCCGAAGCCCGACTCCTTGTAGCCGCCGAACGGCGAGGTCGGGTCGAACTTGTTGAACGTGTTGGACCAGACGACGCCCGCGCGGAGCTTGCCCGCCACGGCGAGGATGCGTGACCCCTTCTCCGTCCAGATGCCCGCCGACAGGCCGTAGGGCGTGTTGTTCGCCTTGGCGACCGCCTCGTCCGGAGTGCGGAAGGTGAGGACCGACAGCACGGGGCCGAAGATCTCGTCGCGGGCGATCCGGTGCGCCTGGGTGACGTTCGTGAAGAGCGTCGGGGCGAACCAGTAGCCGGAGGTCGGGATCTCGCAGGCCGGCGACCAGCGCTCGGCGCCCTCGGCCTCGCCCTGCTCGACGAGGGTGGTGATACGGGCGAGCTGCTCCTCGGAGTTGATCGCGCCGATGTCCGTGTTCTTGTCGAGCGGGTCGCCGAGGCGGAGGGTGGAGAGGCGGCGCTTCAGGGAGTCGAGGAGTTCGTCCTGGATCGACTCCTGGACCAGGAGGCGGGAGCCCGCGCAGCAGACCTGGCCCTGGTTGAAGAAGATGCCGTTGACGATGCCCTCGACGGCCTGGTCGATGGGGGCGTCGTCGAAGACGATGTTCGCGCCCTTGCCGCCCAGTTCGAGGGTCAGCTTCTTGCGGGTGCCCGCGACCGTCTTCGCGATCTCCTTGCCGACGGCCGTGGAGCCCGTGAAGGCGACCTTGTTCACGTCCGGGTGTGCGACGAGCGCGGCGCCCGTGTCGCCGTAGCCGGGAAGGATGTTGACGACGCCCTTGGGGAGACCGGCCTGGCGGCAGATGTCCGCGAAGAACAGGGCGGACAGGGGGGTCGTCTCGGCGGGCTTCAGCACCACCGTGTTGCCGGTGGCGAGCGCCGGGGCGATCTTCCACGCCAGCATCAGCAGCGGGAAGTTCCAGGGGATGACCTGGCCCGCGACGCCGAGCGGCTTCGGCGAGTGGCCGAACCCGGCGTGGTCGAGCTTGTCCGCCCAGCCCGCGTAGTAGAAGAAGTGCGCGGCGACCAGGGGGAGGTCGGCGTCGCGCGTCTCCTTGATCGGCTTGCCGTTGTCCAGGGTTTCCAGGACGGCCAGTTCGCGGCTGCGCTCCTGGATGATCCGCGCGATGCGGAACAGGTACTTGGCGCGCTCGGTGCCGGGCAGCGCCGACCACTTCTCGAAGGCCTTCCGGGCGGCCTTCACCGCGCGGTCGACGTCCTCGGCACCGGCCCGGGCGATCTCCGAGAGGACCTCTTCGGTGGACGGGGAGACCGTCTTGAAGACCTTGCCCTCGGCGGCTTCCGTGAACTCGCCGTCGATGAACAGGCCGTACGAGGGCGCGATGTCGACGATCGCGCGGGACTCGGGTGCGGGTGCGTACTCAAAAGCCATGATGGATCAGTCCACCGTCACGTAGTCGGGGCCGGAGTAGCGGCCGGTGGCCAGCTTCTGACGCTGCATCAGCAGGTCGTTCAGGAGCGAGGAGGCGCCGAAGCGGAACCAGTGGTTGTCCAGCCAGTCCTCGCCGACGGTCTCGTTGACCAGGACCAGGAACTTGATGGCGTCCTTGGTGGTGCGGATGCCGCCGGCGGGCTTCACGCCGACCTGTACCCCGGTCTGGACGCGGAAGTCCCGTACGGCCTCCAGCATGAGGAGGGTGTTCGCCGGGGTCGCGTTGACCGCGACCTTGCCGGTGGACGTCTTGATGAAGTCGGCGCCCGCCAGCATGCCGAGCCAGCTCGCGCGCCGGATGTTGTCGTACGTCGACAGCTCGCCCGTCTCGAAGATGACCTTGAGCCGGGCGTCCGCCCCGCAGGTCTCCTTCACGGCGACGATCTCGTCGTACACCTTGATGTAGTTCCCCGCGAGGAACGCCCCACGGTCGATGACCATGTCGATCTCGTCCGCGCCCGCCGCGACGGCCTCGCGGACGTCGGCCAGCTTCACGGCGATCGGGGCGCGGCCGGCCGGAAAGGAGGTGGCGACGGAGGCGACCTTCACGGTCGAGCCGGCTACGGCCTCCCTGGCGGCGGGCACCATGTCGGGATAGACGCAGACGGCCGCGGTCGCCGGGGTCGTGCGGTCGGTCGGGTCGGGGTGGACCGCCTTGGCGCCGAGCGCCCGGACCTTGCCCGGGGTGTCCGCGCCTTCCAGCGTCGTCAGGTCGACCATCGAGATGGCGAGGTCGATGGCGTACGCCTTCGCGGTCGTCTTGATGGAACGCGTACCGAGAGAGGCGGCACGCGCCTCCAGACCGACCGCGTCGACGCCGGGCAGCCCGTGAAGGAACCGGCGCAGAGTGCTGTCGGACGAGGTCACGTCCGTAAGCGGGTGTGCGGGAGATGCAGTGGTGGGCATGGTCACCAGACGAGCATATCTACGCGCGTAGCGGCTGTACACCCTTAGCAAGACGGATCTGTGGGGCGGGGGTCCGGTCCGAGGGGAGCCAGTAGGGCAGGAGGCGGGGGCCGGACGTGGGGCCGGAGGTGAGGTCGGAGGTGAGGTCGGAGGTGAGGCCGGAGGTCCGGTCCGACCTCAACCGCCACGAAGTCCTGAGGCAGAATTCCCACCATGACCACCCCCGAGTCCAAGGACCGCACCTACCGCTCCCCCGCGGGCATCGTCGGAGGCGTCCTCCTGCTCGCCATCGTGGCCTGGCTGGGTCTCGACGCGATCTTCTCCGGTCACGGCCGCACCCCCTGGCTGGCCCTCGCCACCCTGATCCTCGTCGTGCCGTTGATCGTCGCCTTCACGATCCGCCCCGCGGTCTACGCCGACGAGGAGCGCCTGCGCATCCGCAACCCGTTCCGGGTGATCGTGGTGCCCTGGGGCGAAGCCGTCTCCCTGCGGTCCAGCTACTCGAACGAGCTCGTCGTCAGGTCCGGCGCCAAGTACCAGCTGTGGGCCCTGCCCGTCTCGCTGCGGGCCCGCAAGCGGGCGGCCCGACGGGAGGCCCGGGTGGCCGCGGACAGGGCCGCCGAGGCGAGCGGACGGCCCCGCCGGGGCGGCGGCATGGGCGGCCTCGGCATGGGCGGCGGCATGGGCGGCTTCGGCATGGGCGGCGGCATGGGCGGCTTCGGCGGCCTCTCGCGGAGCGGCGCCGAGCAGGACGGGCCCGCGCGCCCCGAGTCCGACAAGGCCATGGACGAGCTGCGCGAACTGCTGGAGGCGCGGGGCGGGGCGGGGACCTCGCGGGGCGAGGCGGAGAACGGGCAGGGCGAGGCGGAGAACGCTCAGGGCGAAGCCGGGAACGCGCGGGGCGAGGTGACCGTGCGCTGGGCGTACGAGGTCGCCGGGCCGGCGCTGGCCGGGGCGGTCCTACTGGCCATCCTGCTTGCGACGGGCTGAGCGGAGGGGACGGCCGGGGGCTCCGGCCACCGATCCGTGGTTTCCGTGGGGCGGGGCGTGCTTGCTGCCTTGCTTGGGGCGGGGTGAGCGGGCGGGGCGGTCGGGGTTCGCGGTCATCGGTTTCGTTGTTTTCGTGGGGGGCGTGGTTGCTGCTTTGTTCGCGGCGGGGTGAGCGGGCTGGGCGGCGGGGTTCGCGGTCAGTGGTTCCGCTGTTTACCGGGACTCTTGCAGAAAGCCCCGGCGTTCACGCCGGGGATGAATGCATCTCAAGACTGCTCTGACGTGCACGTTAGAGGGGACGTTTTTGCTGCTCGATGTACTGGCGGACGATCGCCAACGGTGCTCCGCCGCACGATGCGGAGAAGTATGAGGGCGACCACAGGTGCCCGTGCAGGATGGCGCGGTTGATCCGGCCGGTGAACTCCTGCCGTATCCGGCGGGCGGAGACGCCCTTGAGGCTGTTGACCAGCTTGGAGACGGCGACCTTGGGTGGGTAGTGCACCAACAGGTGGACGTGATCGCGTTCGCCGTTGAACTCCTTCAGCTCCGCCTCGAAGTCCTCGCAGACCTTGCGCATGATCTCTTCGCAGCGTGTCAGCATCTCGTCGTTGAACACCCCGCGCCGGTACTTCGTCACGAAGACCAAGTGCACATGCATCGCCGAAACAACGTGTCTACCCCGCCTGTAGTCGTTCTGCCCGTCCATGAGACCAATCGTAGTAGGATCTTGGTTGTGCAGCTCCGCTACAACTACCGGGCCTACCCGGACGCCTCCCAGCGCCGTGCGCTGGCCAGTGCGTTCGGGTGCGCCCGCGTGGTGTGGAACGACTGCCTGCGCGACCGCAAGGACGCGCACGCGGCGGGGCTGCCGTATGTGAAGTCGGCCGAGCTGTCCCGGCTTCGCATCACCCAGGCCAAGCGCACCGAGGAACGCGCCTGGCTCGCCGACGTGTCTGCGGTCGTCCTGCAACAGTCCCTGCGGGATCTGGACACCGCGTACAAGAACTTCTTCGACAGCCTCAAGGGCAAGCGGCAGGGCCGCAAGGTCGGCCCTCCCCGCTACAAGTCGAAGAAGGACACCCGGCAGTCGGTCCGCCTCAACACCAACGCCTTCTGCCTCCAGGGCGACGGCACGGTGTACGTGGCCAAGGTCGGCAACCTCAAGGTCAAGTGGTCTCGCAGGCTTCCGGCCGCACCCACGTCCCTGACCGTCACCAAGGACAGCTCCGGCCGGTACTTCGTCAGCTTCGTCGTGGACACCGAGCCGGACAGCCTGCCCGAGCTGGAGACCGACGCCGGTATCGACCTCGGCCTGTCCGCCTTCGCCGTCCTGTCCGACGGCAGGAAGATCGACAGCCCGCGCTTCCTGCGCCGGGCGGAGAAGAAGCTCAGGCGTCTTCAGCGGGAGCTGTCCCGTAAGGCCAAGGGGTCGAAGAACCGGGCCAAGGCTCGCATCAAGGTCGCACGCCAGCACGCCAAGGTGGCCGACCGGCGTCGGGACTTTCACCACAAGGCTTCCACGCAGATCATTCGCGACAACCAAGCGGTGTACGTGGAAGACCTCGCGGTGTCCGGCCTCGGCCGTACCCGGCTCGCCAAGTCGGTGTACGACGCGGGATGGTCCGCGTTCGTCGGGATGCTGGAGTACAAGGCGGCTCTGCGCGGCCGCACCTTCGCCAGGGTGGACCGCGCTTTCCCGTCCTCTCAGGTCTGTTCGGCCTGTGGATTCCGGGACGGTCCCAAGCCCCTGCACGTCCGGGAGTGGAGGTGCGGCGCATGTGGCACCGTGCACGACCGCGACCACAACGCAGCACGTAACGTGCTTTTCGAAGGACGCCGGATCGTCGCCGCCGGACGGGCGGAGACGCTAAACGCCTGTGGAGCGCCGGTAAGACGGGCACCCGTGCCCGCACAGCGCGGTGAAGCAGGAAGCCCCCGGAAGGGTCACACGACCCAGGCCGGAATCCCTGGACTTTAGCCAGGGAGCATGTCAAGGGCACAGCTTCCTTGTGCATGCTCTGCCTCGACACCTCGGGCAGGACGGCCGCCCCCCACCCGGACGGAACCGAGGACCGTTGCCACCCCGGTGGTCCTGACGTCTGGGAAACGATGCATACGACCTCCTCGCGGCCCTCGCCGCTGACGCCCGAGGCGATACCCGAGGGCTGCCTGCCCTGGGACGGTGTCCAGGCGCGCCGCTGGACGGACGCGCTGCCGCCGCGCTGGGTTCCGGTGCGGGTGCCCCGGCGTCTCGTCCTGTCGCTGGGCGCTCTCGCCCTCATCGGCGGCGTCATCCTGAGCTTCGCCGATGTGCCTCCGTTCGTCGCCGCGTTCCTGGGACTGCAGGTGCTGTGGCTGCTGGCGCGGCCCGAGGTCGTACGGGTCACGGCGGCGATGCAGGCCGTCATGGTCGCCGGACTGGTCGGACGGGGGTCGCTCTCGCCGGCCTGGCTGCTGCCGGCCGCCGGCGTCCTCATGGCCGCCGTCTGCGCACGCGCCGCCCAGCTCCGCATGACGGCCCGTGTCCGACAGCGGGACGTCGCCCGCGCGGCGGCCGGTGGTGTGACGGCCGTACTGCCGGACGCGGACCGGCCGGTGTGGCGCGGGAAGCTGCTGCGCGGGCTCGGGGTGGTGCTGTTCCTGGCGGGCGCCGTCCTGGCCGCCGCCGGGTCCGCCTTCGACACCGGCGACGATCGCCACGCCGACATGGCGTTGGGATTCGCCCTCGCCGGGGTCGGCCTCACCGCGCTGCTCTCCGGGTATCTGGGCCGCCGTAGGGCCGCCGAGCTGCGGCAGGAACCGGCGCCGGTGCTGCGGGTGCTGGTCCGGGAGGGGACGGGGCTGGACACGGAGGTCTTCGCGGCCGATGACGTGGGGGCGTTGCGGCCGCTGTTCACCGTCTCGCTGGCGGAGGTGGACGGCGACGAGGAGGAGGACGACGCCGACGACGAGGAGCTTCTCGCCCGGATCACCGAGGACGGTGACGAGCCCGGGCCACTGCGCGAGGCCGTCCTCTACGGGGTGCCGTACGACGGCGCCGAGGTGCTCCTAGTCAGTGCCGCCGGGTTGGCCGGCGGGCCGCCCGTCGTGGAGCGGTCGACCGGGCCCGTACGGCCTCTGTCGGACGGGTCCGTCCGGCGCGGGCTGCGGGTGGAGAAGGCTCGGGCGAAGCGGGACGCGGTGTACGAGGAGCGGAGCCGGGCGGCGGCTCGGGCCGTCGAGGGGGAAGCGTATGTGCCGGGCGGCAAAGGCGTACGGCGGTGGCGGGCGGGGTGGGCCGACTGGCTGACGGCTGCGGGGGCCTCGGCATGGGGCGCGTATATGTCCGTCTGGGGCGAGCACGGAGTCGAGCGGTGGCTCTTCGGCGGGGTGGTGGGGGTCATCGCGGTGCTGATGCTGCCCCGGTGGATCGCCTGGCGGATCACCGCCGATCGTGAGGGGCTGTGGTTCAACGCGCTGCATCGGCCCCAGCACATCGCCTGGGACGACATCCGCGCCGTCGAGTGCAAGGGGACCGAGCTGAAGGTCGACAGCCGGCGGGTCGGCTTCGAGGAGTGGAGTGTGTTCGGCTTCCGGTGGCCTTGGGCCGAGCGGCGAATGGGTTTGATCCATCCGTATGAGCGGGCCGCCGCCGAGATCCGCGCGATGTGGGAGCAGCCTTCGGTTCGGCCGTCGGGCGTGTGCGGAGAGCGGGAGCGGGGGCGGCGGGTGTGGCCGCTCGCCGTGGTGGTGGCCGTGGGGTGGGTTGCGGTGCTTCTGCTGGTGCCTTAGGTGCCCTAGGTGCTTTTGGTGGTGCCTTAGGTGGTGAAGGTCTCTTGGTGCGAGTCGCGTACGACGGTTACGGCGCGCTCGGCCGCAGCAGCACCCTCACGGGCGGGGCGACTGCCCTGGGGAAATCACTCGATGGGGTGCCCTGCCCTTCGTCGGCCGGGCACCCCGAGGTCTGCGGCTCAGATGCCGGCCGCCGCCGACAGGTCCCGCTTGATCGCCGCGAGGAGATCGTTCGCCGTGGCGTGGGCGGCGGGGAGGTCGGCGTGTGTGGCTACCGGGACGACCACCTCGAGGTAGCACTTCAGCTTCGGTTCCGTGCCGCTCGGGCGGACGACGACCCGGGCGCCGTTCAGGGTGTAGCGGAGGCCGTCGGTGGGGGGAAGCTTGTCCGTGCCCTGGGAGAGATCCTCGGCCTTGGTGATCGTGAGGCCGGCGAGTTCCGTGGGCGGGTGCTCGCGGAGCTGCTCCATCGTGCGGGCGATGATCGACAGGTCCTCGACGCGGACCGAGAGCTGGTCCGTGGCGTGCAGGCCGTGTTCGACCGCGAGGTCGTCCAGGAGGTCCAGGAGGGTGCGGTTCTCCTCCTTGAGCTGGGAGGCCAGTTCGGTGATGAGGAGGGCCGCGGTGATGCCGTCCTTGTCGCGTACGCCCTCGGGGTCCACGCAGTAGCCGAGGGCCTCCTCGTAGCCGTAGCGCAGGCCGTCGACGCGGGCGATCCACTTGAAGCCGGTGAGGGTCTCCTCGTAGGGGAGGTGCGCCTTTTCGGCGATGCGACCGAGGAGGGAGGAGGAGACGATCGACTCGGCGAAGGTGCCTTGTGCTCCGCGGTTGACCAGGTGGGCGGCGAGGAGGGCGCCCACCTCGTCGCCTCGGAGCATGCGCCAGTCCGTGTTGCCTTTGACGGCCACCGCACAGCGGTCTGCGTCCGGGTCGTTCGCGATGATCAGGTCGGGGGCTGTTTCGCGGGCCTTCGCGAAGGCCAGGTCCATCGCGCCCGGCTCTTCCGGGTTGGGGAAGGCGACCGTGGGGAAGTCCGGGTCGGGGTCGGCCTGTTCGGCTACGAGGATGGGCTGTGGGAAGCCGGCTCGGGCGAAGGCTGCGAGGAGGGTGTCCTTGCCTACGCCGTGCATCGCTGTGTAGACCGTGCGGGCTGTGCGGGGGGAGTCGGGGGCGAGGACCGCGTCCGTGCGGGTGAGGTAGGCGTCGAGGACGCTGTCGTCGAGGGATTCCCAGCCGGTGTCGGGGCGGGGGACGTCGTGGAGGGATGTGATCGCATCGATTTCGGCTGCGATGTCGGCGTCTGCCGGCGGGACGATCTGCGAGCCGTCGCCGAGATAGACCTTGTAGCCGTTGTCGCGGGGTGGGTTGTGGCTGGCGGTGACCTCTACGCCGGCTGCTGCGCCCAGGTGCCTTATGGCGTACGCCAGGACGGGGGTGGGGAGGGGGCGGGGGAGTACGGCGGCCTTGAGGCCGGCGCCGGTCATGACGGCGGCGGTGTCCCGGGCGAAGTCGGCGGACTTGTGGCGGGCGTCGTAGCCGATGACGACGAGGCCGTTCTGGTGGCCGTTCTTCTTGAGGTACGCGGCGAGGCCGGCGGCGGCTCGGATGACGACGCTGCGGTTCATGCGCATGGGGCCTGCGCCGAGTGCGCCGCGGAGGCCTGCGGTGCCGAACTGGAGGGTGCCGCTGAAGCGGGCTGCGAGTTCGGTGACGTCTCCGGCCTCGATGAGCTTCGCGAGCTCGTCGCGGGTCTCCGGGTCGGGGTCCTCGGACAGCCAGGTCTTGGCCCGGGCGATGAGAGCGTCGTGCACGGTCGGTCTCCAGCGTCTCGTTGTGGTTGCGGTGCGGATGCCTGCGGCGCCTGTGCGGGGTGGGTGGGGGTGCGCGTAGCGCCTGCGGTGTGTTGTGGGTCGGGGCCGGGGCGGGGGGTGTCCGTCCTCGGTCGGGCGGTGCTGTGTCTTTGGAGGGTGCGCGGTGATGG
>NZ_JBSFHA010000100.1:0-39252 GCF_053596855.1 Streptomyces sp. NPDC001617 | reverse complement strand
TCTCGACAGGCTCCACAGTCTCCAACTCCACGGCGGTATCAGTCACTTGACGTCTCTCCCATGATCGTCGGATCCGCCGTTAGATTTACACTCCCCCCGCTGATCCCAGCACAGCGTTAGAACGATCTACCTGCCTTGATCGCTTTGACAGGTTTCGGTCCGTACGCGGGCGGCGATGACGCTGTTACGGCCCGCGTTCACTGGCACGACGTCAGCGACGGGACCGCTGGCCTTCTCGATCAACCGCAACACTACGTCCGGCAGCCCGGTCAGACGCTGGGTGGGCATGAACCCTCCAAGAGGCAACGGCTGGGGCCGTGCGTGCGTGGCACGACCCCAGCACGGCAGGTCAGTTGTACGGATTGTCGTCGCCGCAGCCCGGGACGGTGCCCGCGGTCAGCGTCTCGATGTCGTCGATCAGGACGATCGTGTCCGGGTCCTGGACGGCGGGCTCCGGCTTGGGTGTGAGCTCGATCATGACGGCAGTCATCTTTACCTCGTTCCGTGTTGGCAGTAGTGCTCCAGTGGTGCCTTCGCCTCCTGGAAGACTTTCGCCATCGGCCTGCACACCCGGCACGTGCCGGACAGCGTGCAGCCGCTGCATCCTCCGGTGCGAAGCAGGAGAGACTCGGCGGTCTCGCCGAGCCGGGCCAGACCTTCCACGCCTTCGGCGATCAGGTCGATGTTCGGTTCGCGGCCGACCTTGCAGATCGACGCCCGCCCGAACGGGTCGGCGTGGAAGAAGGTCACGCCGGCCGGGCAGCCCGTGAACGGGGCCCGGTTCGTGAGGTATTGCGGTGACTGAGAGGGCAGCAGTTCCGCGGTGCGGTGGATCGTCGGTGAGATGTTCGCGTATTCGCGGTACGGCACGCCGAGCTGCTCCGCCCAGCCCCTCATCGCGTCGGCCTCGTGCGCGTTGCCCTTCACGATGATCAGGCTGAGGTCGATGTTCAACCCGGCGTCGACAGCCTTCTCCAGGCCGGCCCGGAAGCGGCCGAAGGCGCCGCGTCACCGCGTCGTATGTCTGCGCCGTCGCACCGTACACGCTGAGCGTCAGCTTGGTCGGCGGATACCGGTGCAGCAGGGTCAGGACGTGGTCCTTGTGCAGCCGGGAGCCGTTCGACAGGACCTCCAGCTGCATGCCCAGCTCATGCGCGAGTCGGTACGAGGCGGAGAAGTCCGGGTCGATGAGCGGTTCCCCGCCGGTGATCTGGATCCGCTACAAGCACCCCCACCTGACCTGGAAACAGCTGCGGCACCGCTACTACGGGGCGGACCGCATCACCGCGGGCGGAATCGTCCTCTACAACCCGGCGAAGATGCGGGTCCAGCGATACACGTTTCGTGGAGCGCAGATCAGCACGCCCTACAACATCGACGAGGTCGATCCCGACGGAGCACGCTTCCGCCGGACGAACCACGACGACGTGGCCTTCGTCGGCCAGGTCAGCGAATACCTCGCCTGATCCAGCGGATCACGTGGAGAGCCGGATGCTCGGCCAACGGGCACGGCCGGTTCGGCGGGCGGGGACGGGAAAACCGGCACCGGAAACGGTGCACGGCGTCCCGTCCCCGACCCAACACATGCAACTTGACCGCCGCGGCGCCGAGGTGCTGTTCCAGGTTTTGACCGAGCGGGAGGAAAAGAACAGTGTGGCCATCGCCTCGAACGAATCGTTCGGAGGCTGGACCAAGACGTTCACCGACCCCAGGCTCTGCGCAGCCATCGTCGACCGGTTCACCTTCAACGGCGCCATCATCGAGACCAGCACCGAGTCCTACCGCCTCGCCCAGACCAAGGCCAGGCAGCAGCAGACGAAGAAGTAGCCCAGAGGCCAGCTGGCCGGTGGAATCTAATCTCTGCTGCCTCGGGCCTGGCGGTCCAGGAACTCAATCAGCCCTGTTTCCGAACGTGCAAGCCTCTCCCGTTGCTCACGGGAAAGCGAGGCGAGGGCGTCGACCAGGACCCGACTTCGCGGGACGCGCACCATGTTGCCGGAGTAGATCCGGCAACTGGAACACCAGGCGAGTCCGATGCACCGCTCGAACATAGAGGACTCGGGCGGATAGAAGCGGTACTGGTACGAGCGGACGGGCGTTTTGCAGGCGGCACAGATCCGACAGTACCCGTCGGAGACCGTGTCCCAGATCCCGACCTTGCGCCAGTGCTGCCGCCCGGCCGGTGCTCTTCAAGTCGTCATGCCCAGCATTCTCTCCCACAGCGAGTCGCCCAGCATAGCCGTCCCGGTGAAGGTGTGGCCGGAGCAGACCAGAAGCCGGAGCCACTTCAAGCCGGAACAATCGCCGCACCAACCCCGAAGTGGGGCCAGTTCGGGCCGGAAAAGCGGGGCCAGTTCAGGGCTCTGGCACAGATCTTGTGGAGCGGTCGCTGAGCGTCACAGGGCAGGTCGGATTCGCGGCTGTGCTCACACCTGTTCCTGGTAGACCCTGATTTCCGTGGGACGGAAGTTGCGGACGATCGTCCAGAATTCGTGAAGCCTGAGGCCGTCGGCCCAGCCGTCGAGTTCCTCGTCCGTGTCGTGGAAGAACCAGGACTCAAAGTGCCCCAGCGCCCGAAGTTGAAGGACGGGTTCGTACCGGAGTTCGCAGTGGAGCTGGATGTAATGATCATGCTCGCCTGAGGCACCGTTGACCTCGAACTGGCGGGCAAAGTCCAGGGTGAAGGCAGGCGGCCCATCGAAGGCGTGGGTTCCGTACTGGCAGAGCAGGCCATCCGCGTCGGGAGTGTTCGCGACGTCGAAGCGTTGTGAGCCGAAGCGCACGAACCTCAGCCACACCTCGTCCACGCCCAGTTCGGCGAGAGGTTGTTGTCCAGGGCTCAGCTCATGTCGAAGCCACTCCTGGGCCCGCTCTATAGGCAGTCTCTTCGACATTCCTGTCCGTCTCGGTCGCGAGGGAATCTGACGTTCCCGTCGATCTTCTCAGCCCGTCGCAGTCGCTGGCGTGGCCAGCGTTGGCTGCAGAGCCTGTGGTGAGACGCTATTGGAGCAGGATCATCTTGCGGAGGAGTTCGAATCCGACACGGCCATAGAGCTGCCTCTTGATCTTCTTGATGCGGTTCACGGCACCTTCTGTGCCGCCGGAGCTCCAGTGCACGGTGAGTCCGGCGATCACGGCTTCGAGATCGGTGGTGAGTCCGTGAGCGAAGCCGGTCATCCCTGGCAGCCGTGCGGCGCGGGCGGTGCCGATCCAGTCCGGCAGGTCGGCGCCAGTGCGCCGGGCGAGCATCTGAGTGAAGGCGCGTACGAGTTGGTGGGTTTGATCCAGCTCGGGACAGGCATCGAGCGGAACCTGTCAAAGCGATCAAGGCAGGTAGATCGTTCTAACGCTGTGCTGGGATCAGCGGGCCGTCTGGTGTCGGCTGGTTGATCCAAGCCGCTGCGGGGAGCTTGGGAGGCTCGGGTGGTTTGCGGACGAAGCGTTCGGGGTGCTTCGCGTAGACCGTCTGGAGGACGTCGGCACGCATCTCGCGGAGCTGCTCGGCGAGACCGAAGTGCACGTCGTAGGGCGTGTGCAGGCCGATCCCGGAGTGCCGATGCTCCTCGTTGTACCAGGTGAAGAACTGGGTGCACCACGCCCGGGCGTCCTCGAGGGATCCGAAACGCTCGGGAAAGTCGTGCCGGTATTTCAGGGTCTTGTACTGGCTCTCGCTGTACGGGTTGTCGTTCGACGTCTTCGGCCGCGAATGCGACTTGGTGACGCCGAGACCGGCCATCATCTGGGCAACGTTCTGCGCGACCATCGGGGCCCCGCGGTCCGAGTGAATCGTCAACTGCCCTGGTTCGATGCCGTACTTGGCGATCGACTCGGACAGGAACCGCTCGGCGAGGTCCTTGTTCTCGTGGGAGGCGATCATCCAGCCGACCGTGTAGCGGCTGAAGATGTCGATGATCGTGTAGAGGCAGTAGTAGACGCCCTTGACCGGCCCCTTCAGCTTCGTGATGTCCCAACTCCATACCCGGTTCGGGCCCTCGGCGACCAGTTCGGGAACGGTCCGGGGTGGGTGGACGGCCTGGCGGCGGCGTTCAAGGACCTCGCCGTGACGTCGCAGGAGCCGGTACATCGTCGACTCCGAGCACAGGTAGACACCCCGGTCCAGGAGCACCGCGTAGATCTCGGCGGGCGCCATGTCGGCGAACTCCGGGGAATGGAGCACGTCGAGGACCCGTATCTCCTCCTCGGGTGCGAGAGCACGGGCGTGTCGGCGCCGTTCCCGCCGCGGCTTGGCCGGGGCGGGGCTTCGGCGGTGTTGGCGGTAGTAGGTGGCACGGCTCACGCCGAGAGCGGCGCATGCCTGGACGCGTCCGACCAGCCCGGTGAGTTCTTCAAGGGCCTGGTTGCGGGCGGTGTTGAACGCCACGGCCGCGAGCTGGGCTTCGGTCACTGGTTCTTCTCGCCGTTCCGGGTCGGGGCGCTGTCCGTGGCGAACTGGTCGAGCAGCGCGGAGAGTTTTCCCTGGACCTCGATGACGGTGCGGGCCTTCGAGAGGTCGGCTTCCAGACGGGTTTTCTCCGCCTTGAGCTTCTCGATCTCCTTGTCCCTGGGGTCCGCCTTCGGCCGTCCGGCCGGCGCGGCGAGTGCGTCCAGGGCACCCTTGTCCCGCTGCTGGCGCCACGTCGTGATCAGCGACGAGTACAGGCCCTCTCGCCGCAGCAGAGCGCCCTTGCCCTTCTTGTCCAACGTCTCGTACTCCGCGAGGATCCTCGCCTTGTACTCCGCGGTATACCGGCGCGGACCGGTCGAACGGGCTTCTACCTGCGGATCAGGGGTCCCGTGGTCATTCGTGCTGGCCACCCGGGCACTACTCCTTCTCCGCCCTCGACTCAATGAATCATCCAGTATGCCTGGCTTGAGTCACTTTGACAGAGAGGGGAGGACGGCCTTGAGCTGGCTGGTTTCGTCTTCCGTGAGGGTGTCGGGGTGGCGGGTGATCCAGCCGACGACCGTGCGCACCGACGGTGCCGCAGCGGTCGGCGCGGGTGCATCGGGCCACTCCAAGCGGCTGCGGGCCCAGTCTCGCAAGCTGCTGTAGGGCACTCGGTGGCCTCGCGCGGCGAGTTCCTCTCGCAGATCCTTGATGGTGATCACGCCGTAGGTGTCGTCGATGCGCCGTTGCAGGTAGAACTGGTGCACGTCGAGGTGGCTGGAACGGGTTCGGCGCCCGGTGACCATGTCCTGCCAGCGGGCGGCCCGTGCGTATCGCTGGACGGTGTGCCGTCCCCAGCCGAGATGGCGGGCGATGGCCCGCAGCCCCATTCCCTCCTTCAACAGGCCGTGGACCAGGGCATGATGGGCCCGCATCCGCTCGGCCCTGCGGCCGGCGGGCACCGCAGTGGCGAGCATCTCGATCTCGGCGATCTGTGCGTCGGTGGTCGCAGGATCGGGTGGTGGGACGACGGTACGCAGGCAGTCGCGATGAGCCGCGACGCACTTCTCGACGGCCTGGTTGAGGTTCTGGAGAATATGGAACCGGTCCGCGACCTGCAGTGCGTCCGGGGCGCCAAGCGCGGCACCCTCGGCATACGCCCCCGCACGGTCCCTGCAGATCACTTCTACTCCTGGATGCGCCCTCAGCCAGGCCGCCAGCGGCGCGGCCTCGCGGCCGGGCAGCACATCGATGGGGTGGTGGCGTTCACCATCCGTGATCACGGTGGCGTACGAGTGGCCACGGCGGGTGGCGAAATCGTCGACCCCGACCGCCTGCGGCGTGTTGAACTGCGGATCCGGCAAGGCCATCACCCTGCGCAGAAGCGTCATCCGCCCGGCATCAAGGCCCAGTTGGGCCGCCATCCGGGCGCCGGCCCGTCCGGCAAGTGCGAGACCGATGTGCTCCAGGAGACGGCCGAGCCGGGTGGTGAAACGCGCGTACGGGCAGGTCAGCCACGCGAACGATTCGACGAACGTGCGGCGCGGACATGTCCTTGCCTCACAGACGAAGCGCCGGACCTTCAGCAGGATCACGACGCTCCGCTCACCGAGCGGCAGATCCCGCAGTCTGCGCTGGTAGGAGCCGTGCACGCGTTCTGAGGGGCGGCCGCAGTCAGGGCAGGTCGCACCCGTAGTGCGGCCTTTGGCCACGATGTCGATCGTCCCGAAGGCGGCGGTCACCTTCTCGACGTCCACCTCGTCGACCCCGTCGAACACGAGCGTCTTCCAGAACAGCGCGTCGGTCTGCATGACCGGCACCGTCGCTGGCGACCGCCCCGGAGCGCGGAGTTCCGCACCGACTTGACGGAGCGTCAGCAACCGTTGTTCGGGGGCACGGCGCACGCGGTCTCACGGGGAAGCAACCCTCCACATTCGAACACCGTAGTAACGCTCAGCGACCGCTCCACAAGATCTGTGCCAGAGCCCAGTTCAGACCGTTAACGCCACTCAACACCTGAACCATTTACACCGCATGGGAATCCCATGGATGAGAGCTTGCTGTCAAGTGGCCCGACTGGGTGCGCGTGGTCTCGATACAGGGGATGGACGCCGCCCATCTCGTCCTGACCGACACCGATCTGACCGAATGTCTGTTCTCTGGAGCCCACCACCTTGACCAGCTCCGCCTGGAAGGTCGCACCATCTTCGCGCCGCCACCCACCGGCTGGCACCGCCACGGAAAGCGGCTGAGGCGGTGGACACGCCGGCGCACCCTCGCCGAAGAACACCACTGGCGCGCGCAGACCGCCGGCTTGCACGCGCCCTCCCCATTCCTCTCCCTCTCGCCACGCCAGCGGCATCCCGGTCCACGGCACCCCGACCCCGGCTTCACTCCCGATCCCGAGGATGTCGCCGCCTCTACCGGCAGCTCCGCAAAGCCTTCGAGGACGGCAAGAACGAACCTGGCGCCGCGGACTTCTACTACGGCGAATGCGAGATGCGCCGCCACGACCACACCGGCACTACGAAGGGCGAACGCCGCCTGCAGTGGGCTACTGGCTGCTGTCCGGCTACGGTCTACGCGCCTCCCGTGCCTTCGCCTGGCTGCTCGCCGCAATGTCGCTGACCGTCCTGCTCCTCATGGGTGTTGGCCTGCCCACCCATGTTCGCTGTCGATCACTCAAGGAATCAACGACACAGGACGACAGCTGTCCTCACGCCGTGAAGTTGCCCAGCTCGTTTGCTTCTTTCAATGAGTTACTAAGCACCATCTCACCGGCATCCAGAGCGGCTGCGAGGTCTCGGTACAGCCCTTCTGGAAGCATTCCCGAGTCGAGCGCGCAGCTCCGAAGCAGGTCCTCGCAGTCCTGCGACTGAGTGTCCTTCGCGAGCGCGTCGAACAGAGGGTGGGCCAGGATCTCGCGGGCCGCGTATCCGTTGCGCGCTTCCGTTGTTCGCCGACACAGATCGTCGATGAGATGGCGAGCCCCAGGATGCTCAGCTGATCCGACGGCGTCCATGACGGTGAGCCCGAGACGGACGTCGAAGACTGTCATACCCGCCTTCGTCTCATGGTTCAGGTAGGTGTTCGTCAAGGACGTCAAGGCGTCTTCGACTGGTTTGGACGCGTCGCGGAGACACAGCGTCATCAGGCATTCAGTGACGGCCTGTTCCCACGGCTCTCCCGGTGCCGTAGCTGCGAGCAGTTCCTCAACGGGGCGGGTCTGGCCAGAGGTGAGAGCCGCGATGACGGCGACTTGGCGCCCGTCCAGCATCCTGGTGCCCACGCCCCGGTGTTGCTCGATGTGGGCCAGCGCCTCGGACCATCGCCCTGTAGTGGTGAGGCTGCGCGTGCCGTCAGCCAGAACAACGCGCCACAGCCATGCCCGTACCTCTCGTCGGTCGTCCTCGGTGCAGGTTAGGTCAGCCGGCACGGTGATGCCATCGAAGGATACTGCGGTGGCGGCACCGACAGCTTCGTACAGGTCCAGCAGCCGCTGACGGCCCTCGTCGGTTCGGCCAGCGCGGATCTGCAAGCGGGCGAGGTTGACCAGGGGCTCCAGGGCGCGGATGGCGCCCATGGCGGGGAGCGGGCAGGAACTCAGGTAGGCCGCAGCGTGCCGGTGGCACATCGCTCGGGCGAGATCCGGAAGACCGAGGTCGGAGGCGATGAGCGCCGTCTGGTTGAAAACGGTGGAGGCCAGTCCCTGGTCGCTCCGCTCCGCGGCTCTTGCGGCCAGTTCGGTCACGGACCGTACCCGATCGGGCAGCGGAAGGCAGGCGGGCCGGAATCGTGCAATCAGCGGAAAGCGTCCTGCTATTGGGCCGTTCGGATCCATGGTCCCCTCGGGCAACGTTGACACGATGAGTGAACGGGCCGGGGCCGCGCACGTCGACATGGCCGACGGACACCGCCCCTTTCTGCATGGGCAGTTGTCTGTACGGGCCGTTGTCAGCGCCAGTCGACGACGATGCGGTTGAGCGGTGTGTCGAGAGCGAAGAGGCCAGGGCGCTGCTCGATCACGGGAACCTCGAGTGGGTGAATCTCGAAGGTGGCCTCGCGATCGCGGTACTCGCGGTCCCACGTGCGGATCGCTTCAGCGACCTTCGCGGCCAGCTCGTCACTACCGAGACCGTGGCCGATGACGCCGAACTCCCAGAGCTTGCCGCCCTCGGGGGCCTTCCGGTCCGACAGACGGCGGGCGAGGTAGGTGAGAGCGCCCTTGTCGACCGCCGCGGTGGACGAGGGGTAGGGGTCCTCGGTGAGGACGGTCCTCTTGGCTTCCTTCGGGAACAGCATCCGGATCAGGCCGCTGGGCAGGGAGCAGGAGACGAACAGCTCCATCCACTCCGGTGACTCCATGGCCTGGACCGTCATCCCGGTCCATTCCTCGATGCGCGGCAGCTCCAGTACTCCGGCAAGGGCGTCGGCGTCGATGTTCTGGCCGGCGGGGGCCTGGAGCCGTACGGTGCCGTCCGTGCTGAGCGGAACGACGCGGCGATCATCGTCCGCGATGCCCCGCCGTAGCGGCATGAAGGTGTTCATCTTGCTGCTGACGCTTGTCCAGCGGCCGTCCTGCTGCTCGTAGCCGATGGACCGGGACACGCTGCCTTTGAGGCGCTGGGGCACGACGAGCCGCCCCTTGGGAGCGAGTTGCTGCAACCAGGCGTGCGGGACGCCGTGGGCGCCGACAGTGGCGATGATCCTGTCGTAGGGAGCGCCCTCGGCATGGCCGACGGCTCCGTCACGGGTCAGGGCATGAACGTTGGTGAACCCGGCGGCCGCGAGGTGCGCTCGGGCTCCTTCCACAAGGTCGTCGTCCACGTCGATGGTGGTGACGTGACCGTTCTCGCCGACCAGGTGGGCGATCAGGCCCGCGTTGTAACCAGTGCCCGCGCCGAGTTCGAGAATGCGTTCGCCGGGCTGAGCCTCCAGCTGGTCGAGCATGAGCGCGACGATTCCGGGCTGGGAGGCGCAGGAGATCGTCGTGCCGTCGGTGTCGTACTTGATGTTGACCGGCACGTTGGCGTAGGCGTCTTCGAGAGAGGCGTCGGGCACGAACAGGTGCCGGGGGACGGTGCGCAGCGCGGTCTCGACGGCGGCGGTACGGGCATATCCCGATGTGCGGATTTGGTCGACCAGGGCGTTGCGGAGCCGGGTGGCCTCGGCGTCGGGAGTGGTGATCGTGTCGGTGTTCACCGCCCCGACGCTAGTGGTTTCGGACGTGCCCGCGGCGGACGGCGCGGTGTTGTCACTCGATCCCATGACTGCCTCTCTTGCGATGTTGAACAGGGTGCTCTGGTCTCCGGACGGGAGACCGACGCGGTTGGCGTGGAAGATCAGGTGGTGTGCGATGACGGCTCGCAGACCGCGGGTGAGATGACCGCCGGCGGCAAGATGGGCGAGGGTTGCCCCGGCCTGCTCGAAGGCGGCAACCCATCCGACTTGTCCTTCGAGCGGCCCGCTCGGGCGGCACAAACCGTGGGCGTCGACCGTCATAAGCTTGTGCATGGACGGAATCAGAGTTGTCGCCCGTTCGAGGACGAGCGGGTGGGCAGCTGGCCTGAGGGCGGCGGCCTTCGCCCAGACGTCCCCTTGCTCGAACCAGTCGAGGCGGGCGGCCCGCATCAGGACGCTGATCAGGAGGACGGCCATCTCCCGGCCGCCCAGCCGTCCAGGGCGGGGCTGGTAGATGAGAAGGTGTCGGCAGTCGTGGTGGAACAGGTCGTGGGCGGCGTCCATGGCCTGTGGACCGCCGAAGGCGTCCGTCTCCGATTCGTAGATTCCCCGGACACACGACGCTGCCGTGCCGTCGTCGACGAGGTCGCTCAGCAACAGCTCGACGAGCGGGGACGGTTCGGGCGCCCGGTATCGCAGCGGCCAGGGCTGTTTGTTCATGAACCACCAGCCGGTGAGCTGGCCGTCTCCTTCTGCCGCGCGAAGGGTGGGGCCGATGCGTTCGGCGATGGCGCGCTTGCCGATCTCGCGGTCGGTGAAGGTGATGTTGTACTGGTGCCAGGGGGCCCGGCGCATGGCGGTGGTCCTTCGGTGAGTGAGGTCAGGAAATGAGCAGGCAGGCGTCCCAGGAGGTGCGGGGCGGAGCCTCGGTCGCGGGGACCAGGAGCGCCAGGGCGATGCCGGCGGCGCCGTTGAGGAAGCCGCGCCCGGCTTCGTTGACGATCGCCGTGGCGGCGTCGTCCGGATCAGTGCCTGGCGGGCAGAGGAGGGTCAGGAGGGCGGGGATCGCCGCGCGCAGGAGACCTGCGGTCGAGGGGTGCGCGTCCTCGGCGGTACGGGCGGCGATGTGGGCGAGACCAGCGAAGCCGTGGCACAAGCCGTTGTCCGTGGTGGCTTTGAGCTGGGCGGGGTCGGTGAGGGCGCCCACGAGTGCGTTCTCGGCATCGACCTGGCGGCCGGTGTCGCCGAGGGCGAGGGCGGCAAGTTGCTGGGCGCGGGCCAGTCCCGCGGTGCCGTAGCACCATGACGGTCGCCGGGGCGCGGATGGTTCGAGGAGACCGGTCCGCAGTTCGTCTCGCGTGATCCAGTACGACCAGATGGGGCCCCGGTTGGATTCCTCTTGCCATCGGTCGAGCCAGGCCAGGATGGTCCGAAGGGCTTCATGGTGATCATCAACGGTGATGCTTCGATAGGCCGCGAGCGCCAGGAGGGCGAGGACCCCGCCGATTCCGTGTGCCATGCCGGTGTTGCCGTGTCCGTCCAGGAACCGGCGGTCCGGACGCCCGGAGGGGCCGGTCGGTGTCCACCAGCCGGGCAGGATCTCGCCGTTGTGCGTGACCGGTCGGGTGAGGCGTACGCAGTAGTCGAGGATGGCGCGCACTTCGGCACCGGCAGGGTCGCGGCGCAGGAAGTAGGCCCCGTAGCCGGTCAGGCCCCGAATCGTGTCGAACTCAGCCAGTTGCGGCAGGCCTCCGGCGTCGATGCGGCGGTGCGCGGCGTCCAGCCTGCGGCGGACGTCCATGGCCAGTTGGCTCTCGATCAGGCTCAGGGCGCGCTGGAAGGCGCCGGCCGCGTGGTCGGCAGCGCAGGCCATGGCATGTGCCAGGGCGGGCGCCCCGTAGAAGGGGTGGCTGTCGGAGCCGCTGGTGAAGGGGGACTCTGCGGCTGCGTCGAGCCAGTCGTGGGCGCGATGCCATGGGCCCAGGCCGGCCGCGGCCCGCTCGATGTGCAACAGAGCGAGCCCGGTCGGGCCGTACGCGAGGTGCTGGCGTGAGGGTGCGCCGTTTGGGCCCGGCAGGTCAGTAGCCGGGTCGGCCAGCAGATCGGCGACGGCTTCGGCCACCTTGAGCGTGATCGGGTCGGTTACCGTGTCCTCCGGGACATCCAGGCCATGGCGGCGGCGCGTATGAGGTGCAGGCAGACCGCTTCCTCGGGGAAGTCGACCGCGACGTGGCGTACGAAGTGGACGTGTAGCAGCGAGGAGAGGACGTCGTCTTCCGCGATGCCCTGGGTGTCCGGCCCGGGGATGTGGGCTCGGTAGGCCGCCAAGGCCGCCTCCCGGTCGGCCCACGTCTGCACGATGTCCTGTCCCCCGGGCGTACTACGCAAGGCCGCCCAGTCGCAGGACGGGTCGGACAGTGCGACTGTTTCCTTCAGTTGAGCGCGGGGAACCGATGCAGGCGCCGTGCGCGGAATGTGGTTGATCAGCCAGCTCATGGCGGCCTCGGTGCTGCCGAGGAACGCGCTGGCGATGGCGATGCTGTGAGCGGCGACCAGGGTGCGCTGGTGGGGACGCTGTGGCTGGCGGAGCTGGGTGACGACGGCGCGCGAGTCGGCCCGGAACACCTCCTCGGCGGCGTCCCAGGCGGTTCCGGAGCCCCAACGGCCCATCTCTCGGTAGGAGGTGGGGTAACGCAGGTCCGACAGCAGCCCATTAGTGCGCAGTTCGTCGGCCCAGGTGCTGATCGTGCGGACGGCCCTGACGAAGGCAGCGGGGTCGGGCAGGGCGATCCTCATGCGCAGGTGTTGGTCAGGATCTCGGAAGCGGATGAACCACCAGGGTGGAGCGCCGAGTTGGTTCATCAGGTCGGGGATGTGCTGGGCCAGCAGGAGGTCCTGGCGCCGTACGTCGCCGTACAGGGTGGCGAGCAGCAAGGAGGAGACGCCCGGGGTCTGTGTCTGTGCCGGGGACAGTGCGCGTGATGAGGCGGGGGCGGGCAGCGGCGGCCATGCTGGTGGCCGCGTCGCCTTGAGCGGCACGATTACCTCGTGGGCGCGATCGCCGCACCATCCGTATGCGTCGCGGGTCGGGGCTTCGACGAGGTGCGCGGGTCGTGCACGGTTCAGGTGCTGGCGCAGCAGGCAGCGGTGCCCGGCCTGGTCCAGGTCGAGGAGCAGGCGACGGTCGTCCTCGGCGAGGAAGACCCGTTGCGCCATTCGCCGTCGGATCCGCCAGTCCTCCAGCCCCGCGTCCCAATCGCTCTGCGGGTGGTTGCGTCCGGGCAGCTCTGCGGGTTCTATTCGCCACCGCGCGGGGGCGAGCACGGCACGCCCGTAGCGCAGTCGGGGCAGGAACGGCATGGCCGAGGCCGCGCCCCAGTCGAACACAGTGACCTGGGCGCACTGAGCGCGGGACAGCTCGGTGAGAAATCGCACCAGTGGCGGGGTGTGCGTCGCGAGGTTCAGCGCGTGCATGCCGACGGCTTCGATTCGGTGCCCACGCTGGGGGGCGGCCAGGTACATACGGCGGCCGTCGCACGCCACCGCAAGGTCGTCGGGCGTGAGGACACGGTCGTCGGGAGTGCGGTGTTCCTGAACGCTGATCACGGTGGGCAGGACCTGTGGGGTGCGGGTGACGTGGGCGCTCGTCGGCAACAGCGGTGGAAAGGACAGCTGGGCCGGCACGGTTGTGTCGTCCGCCGCTGGCAGGTCGGCCAGCTCCGTCGCCAGGGCGGTACGGGTCGCTGGGGCGAGCACTCTGAGGAATCTGCCCGAGGTGACGCCGACGCCCCGGGACACGCTGAGGATCTCCAGCCTGAACCGGCCGCTCTGCAAGTCGCCGACGCTGGCTGCGTGCACGCGGACACCGATCTCCACGTGCGGCGGAACCCGGGGCTGCTCGGGCCCGATATCCATCGCGGAGATCAGTTCATCGGTGAGGACCACTTCATCTCGGCCGTCCAGCGCGGCGGCCTGCGCCAGGGCGACCAAGGTGTCGTCTCGCGCGGAGGTCCGGCGTCGGCGCACATCTGCTGTCGTGCCGGGGTACCCGTCTGGGAAACCGGTGCCGCTGTCGGCCAGAACTTCCTTGAGAGGCACCATCGTGCCGATGCCGTATCGCTCGTAGAACCGCCGCTGGTACGCCTTCCACGCTTCGGTCCCGTACGGGAGGGGGCTGACCCGGGTCATCGCCCAGGCAGCGCGCTCGATCTCGCGGGCGACCGACTCAGGCAGAGCGACGTGGGCGTCGAGCCGGAGATCAAGAGCGAGCGGATGGCGGCGAACGCCGGGAACCAGGGCCCGCATCCGCGCCGCCACGCCAGCCCGGCCGCTACGGGAGCCGCAGGTTCGCAAGTCGGCCTGCACCGCGCTGAGTTCTCCGGCTGTGGCAGCGACCGGTGCCACGGTCTCGGCGTGAACCGCGTCGAGGCTGCGCAGCAGGTACTCCAGCGCGTCGGTCTCGGTGCTCGGCGCGTGCAGGCTGGAGATCAGAACCTGGTGTCGCATCAACTCCTGCACGAGCCGCAGCGCCGGCTCCGCCCCTGCGTGGGGGAACTCGGAGATCAGCTTGTCGGCCAGGTCACCGACGCGGATCGGTGACCGTGCGGCATCCAGGATCAGGCGCACCGGCGCGGACAAGCCGATGGACGCCTCGACCGCGTGCCGCGGGTTGTCATGGGTGTTGGGCTTGTACGGCACGACGAGTCGATCCCCGCGTTGCGTGACGGCGCTGTTCAGCACCACCGGCAGACGCCCAAGTAGATCCGGGCACGACTCCAGCCGCTCGATGACGGCCACCAACCACTCGGCGCTCGCCCGACCGATCGCCACATGCTCCGCACCCCACACTGTGGCCGCCCGGGACCCGAAAGCCGCGGTCGTCACCCCGGCGAACAAGCCGAAGGGAGTCGCCCGATGCTCGGCCCGCAGCAGATAGCGGGCGACGGAGGCGACGGCGCGGCGTACGTCACGCGTGGCCGGATTACCGGACGAGCACAGGGTACGAACCTGGAAGGCGAGCACAGGGCTGGCGTGCTCCAGGGCCTCGACAAGGTCCTCGTCGGACCACACCTCCCGCAGCCACGCCAGCCGCGTAGCTGCACCTTGGGCAGAAGGGTCATCAAGGTCAGGGCACGGAGAAAGAGGAAGCTCCGGCCGGGCAACTGCACGGACAAGAGCCGTCTTACCGGCGCGGTAGCCGGTGCTCGAAGCCATCACAACCTCCGTGATCCAGAAGGGGGGCCGGTGCCCTCGCTGTGCGAGGTGCGAAGGCACCGGCCTGTACTGATGCGTGCCTTGGGTCAGGCCACGTTGGTGGTGCAGGCGCCGCAGGTCTCGCCGCAGCCGTCGTCCGTCAGGTTGACCAGGCCGGCGACGTCGGCGACCTCGACGAGGGTGACGTCGAGGTCGAAGCTGTCCGCCGTGGCAGCGGTCGGCTGGGTTGCCTTGGTGCTGCGCTCGATGCGTGGACTCATGTCAACTCCATCTGTTCGGTGTGTACTTGCTTGGGCAGTTCAGCCGGGCGCGTGCTCGCGAGCGTATGGAGGCCGCTACGTCGAACGGATCTTCCCGGCCACCGGCCCCAGGGGCCGTGCCCCGATCTTGGAATGAGTCGGGGCCGCTTTTCCCGGGGTCGGTGTCCTACGCCGCCTTCTGGAGACCGGCGCGAAGAGAGCGGTCCCAGGGGCGACCGTTTGTTAAGCCCTCCCGGGGGGAGTGCCGTTCGACTCGGCTCTTCCGAGAAGGCTGCGGGCAGAGGAATGGACGAACGTCCCCTCCTGCCGCGTACCACTGAGAATCCCCTGTTTCTTCAGCGGCCTGAGCGCAGACTTGAGCGTGCCTTCCGTGGTGCCGAATTCCTCGGTGAGCGCCTTCGTACCGGGGATCCTGCTGCCTTCCGGATAGGTGCCGTCTTTGATCCGGGCCGTTATCACGGCCCGGATGTGCGGGGATTGGGTCATCGGCAGGGTCCAGGTCTGTATCTGCCCCGATCGCGTGCGCACCTGGAGGGTGGATCCAGACGGCGGGTCGTCGGGGTTCGTGACCACGGTCCCGAGAGCGGAGACGCCGAGGGTGAGCCCCGCATGGGCCAGTCGGGCCAGAGCTCGACGCACGGACTCGTCGCCGACACGAAGTTGCACGCACAGCCGCGCCGGTGAAGGGAGCACGTCACCAACCTGATAGGTGCCGTCGGCTATGCCGGCCCGCAGGAAGGTTTCCACCCGGTGGGCCTCGCCCGCTTCGTCCAGGCCTTCCCCGAGGTCGAGGAGCCGTCGTACGAGAGCGGAGGAGCAGCCCAGGAAGGAGGCAATGCGCTGCTGGGAGCCTCCTGCGCGGCGGGCGTCGACGACCGCCTTCGCATACCGAGCACGGTCATCGCGGGTGAGCCGTATGCCTGGCGTGTAGACAGGTAGGTCTTGCAGGTGCTGTTGCCAGGACGGAATGCCGATCTTCCTGGGCCGGGAGCGCGTCTTCATGCAACTGCTTCCATGGTGAAGGGGGCGAAGTCGTCGACGTCGTAGACGGCCAACTGGCTCCACGAGTCGGCGGCGGCCCCGAAGCGGACGGCTTGCTGGGTCAGCTCGAACAGCAGGTCGAGCACTACGTCGGTGATGCGGTCCCAGCGCGTGACAGCCGGCATAGGGGGCACGGCGCGGCGGGATGGTGCGGGGTGCGGCAAAGGGGGTTGCTCCTTGAGGCGGTTAGGTCGTGCGGAGCACGGGCGGGTATACGGCGGCGGAGGGCCTCGCTCATGGCGGCTCGCGAGAAGACGACGCCACGGCGTGGTGGTCGCTGAGACCGGTGAGGTGCTCGTCGAGGACCTGCATCAGGCCCGCCCGATCCCGTACTCCCGCTCCACGTCGGTGACTTGGGAGCGGTGCCAGGCGATGTCCGCCTGGGCCGCCCGGACGTAGTGGCGCACGACGTTCTCCCCGAACGCGTCGAGCACGATCTTGTTGCCGTCGAAGCCTCGTACGGCTTCGGTGAGGTCGGCGGGAACCGGGGTGGCGTCGTCGGCCGCGTACGGGTCGCCGGCGCACGGCGGGGGAAGGTCGGGATGGTCCTGGAGTCCGTGCATGATGGCGGCGCAGGCTGCGGCGACGGCCAGGTACAGGTTGGCGTTGGCGCCGGGCAGGCGGACTTCTAGGTGCGCGTTCTCTCCGACGCCGGTGACCCGGACGGCGCAGCCGCGGTTGTCGAAGCCCCAGGTGTAGCGGGCGGGGGCGAAGGTGTGCGGGGCGTACCGCTTGTAGGAGTTGACGGTGGGCGCGTACAGCGGGGCAAGGTGCGGCATCGCGGAGAGCAGCCCGGCGATGGCCCGCTCCATCACCGGGGGCAGGTCGTCACTGCGGTGGTAGGTGAAGACGTTGCCGTGGGCGGACCACAGCGACAGGTGCAGGTGCAGCCCGTTGCCCACACCAGTGGAGGGGGCCGCCATGAAGTTGGGTGTTGTGCCGCGGCGCTGGGCGAGGTCGTGGGTGATCAGCCGGAAGGCGGTGTAGGCGTCGCACGCCGCCATCACGTCCCCGTAGACAAAGGTCAGTTCAACCTGTCCTGCCGCGCCCTCGGTTTTGATCGCCTCGACCGGGATGCCGGCTTCCTGGAGGACGTCGTGGAGGTGGTGGAAGAAGTCGGCGGCCTGCGGGGGATACATCAAGGCGTAGTCGAGGTTGTGGGGCCAGGCTGGGCGCAGGCCGTGATATCCGGCCTGGTGCGCGTCCTCGGCGGTGCCCTGGTGGAGCAGGAATTCCGCTTCCGTGCCCAGCGCCATGTGGTAGCCGAGGTCGGCCAGCCGCTCCAGCTGGGTGCGCAGGATGTACCGCGGGGCGACCTCGACGGGGGTGCCGTTGTGGTGGAAGGCGTCCCCCATGACGAGGGCGGTTCCGGGTTGGTGGGGCAGCAGTCGGATACTGGCCGGGTCCGCCTTCACGCCGAGGTCGCCGTAGCCCTGATCCCAGCCGGTGAGGTCGAACCCGTCGAGCGGGGTCATGTTGATGTCGGTGGCCAGGACGTAAGCGCACATCTCCGCTGGGGAGTCCATCCGGTCCACGAAGACAGGCGCGGACAGGATCTTGCCCTTGGGGCGGCCCTGCATGTCCGGCACGGCCAGTTGGACCGTCGTGATCTCCCCGCGTTCGACATAGCCCCTCAACTCGCGCGGTGAAACCAGTCCCGCAGGCCAGGGCTCGGCGTCGGCGGGCTGTTCCTTATCGGTCATCAGACGACCTCGTCCATGCTGGCCCGATCGGCGGCGGTGGTGTGTGTCGTGAGCTGGTAGTCGCGGCGGCCGCGGGTGATCCACGTCAGCCAGGCCAGCAGCAGCGCGATGGCCAGCGTGATGCCGGCGTAGTTGAGGGACTCGGCGGTGATCGGGGCGGACTGCGGCAGGCAGAAGACCACGGTGATGACGACCACGTAGACCACGGCGATGTAGCCGATCGGGCGCCGCCAGCGGCCCAGCGTCCACGGGCCGGATATGTAGTGCTCGCCCTTGCGCAGGGCGAGGAAGACGGGGATGCCGTAGGTCGGGATCATGCCGACCGCGTTGATGGCGGTGATGGCTCCGTAGGCAGCAGGCGACCACAGGGCGGGCAGAGCCAGCAGGAACGGGAGGACCACCGCGAGCCACACAGCCGGGACGGGGGTCTTGGTGCGGCTGCTGACGCTCCGAAAGAGCTGCCAGCGGGGCAGGGCGCGGCTGCGGGAGAAGGCGTAGATCATTCGGCTCGCGGCGGCGACCTCGGCGTTGCCGCAGAACAGCATGGCCACGATGACGATCAGCAGCAGCGTCTTGGCGCCGCCGGCGCCGAGGACGTCGATGAAGATCTGGGCCGGTGGGACACCGGTGGCGGTGTTCTGGGTGGCCGTGTAGTCCTGGATGGCGAACAGCATCCCCGCCAGCAGGATGAACCCGGCGATCCAGGAGACGGCGATGGCGTGCACGATCCCGCGCGGCGCCGAGGTCTGTGCCTGAGTGGTTTCCTCGGCGACGTGGGAGCTGGCGTCGTAGCCGCAGAAGGTGTAGCCGGCCAGCAGGGCGCCGATGAGACAGACGTACAGCGGGTTGGTGATGCCGCTGTCGTTGTGGAAGTGGGTGAACACGAACTGGGCGGACTGGTGCTTGGCCGGGGCGAGGGTGAGCGCGGCGACTATGGTCGCGACGCCCAGCAGCTGCCACCACACCGAGATCGAGTTCAGGACGGTGACCAGGCGCACGCCGCAGACGTTCAGCAGGCCGTGCAGCAGCAGGATGCAGCCGAAGACGGCCATCGTCATGCTCCCGGTCGGCGCGATGTCCCACTGCATCTGAACGAAGGCGCCGATGAACGTCGCGGCGCCGTAGTCGATCCCGGCGATCGCGCCGAGCAGGCCGAGCAGGTTGAGCCATCCGGTCGTCCAGCCCCAGCGGGGGCCGCCGAGCTTGTCGGCCATGAAGTACGGGCCGCCGCTGGTGGGGTAGGCGGAGACGACTTCGGCCAGGGACAGACCGACCAGCAGCGTCATGAAGCCGATGACGATCCAGCTGCCCAGCATGACCGCAGGGCCGCCGTGGTCCAGGCCGAAGCCGAACAGGCTCATGCCTCCGGCCAGGATGCAGATCACGCTGAAGGAGATCGCGAAGTTTCCGAACGTGCCCATTTTCCGGGAGAGTTCGGCTCGGATGCCGAGCTGGGCCAGGACTGCGTCGTCGTGCGCTAACGAGGGGGCCGTTGTTCTTCCAGGCACAAGAGTTCCTCTGTGGTGACGTGGGGACGAAACGGGGTGGGAGGGGCGTGCTCGCTGGCGGGGGTGAGCGGCTGTTCATGAGCGGTGTCCCCTTGGCCGGCGCAGCGAGGCGTCGCGCATGCGTCGGAACTCGTTCTGCCAGTCCCGGCCGAGACTTGCGCTTACCTGCGCCCACGGCCCGCTGGTCGCATATGGTCCGATCGCCTCGAACACCCAGCTCGCCCCGCTCTCCCCAGACGCGACGAGCGCGTAGGCCAGGTGGTTGAGGTCCAACAACGACAGCCGCGAGCGAGCCGTCGGCGGGATGCAGTAGAACCAGTCGTCCCGGGCTTTGCGCGCGTAGTGCCTGACCTGCTCGGTGGTCCAGAAGGCGATGGCGCCGCCCTGCCCGTTTCCGTGCCGCCGCTGGTACTCCGCGACGAACGCGTACAACGGCAGCACCTGCAGCGCGGAGCCCTGCGGCGCTCGGGCGGTCACCCACCGGGCAAAGTCCACGGCCAGGCCGCCGGAGAGCTGCGCATCGACATACTCGCGCATGCGGTGGTAGGCCTCGCGATTGCCCGGATCTCGCAGGTCCGCTTCGTGGAGCAGGGGCCATGGCCCTGGGAACAGGCCCATTTCCGGCGCTTGGCCCCACTGGTGGTGGCGCTGCCTGAAGAACGGGTCCAAATGCCGGGCGTCTATGGGCAATTTAGCCAGGTCCAGCAGGCACACCCACGGCACCGGGTCCTCCGGCCAGGTCCGCAACGCCGTCCAGCAGGCGTCCCGCGCGACAGCGGCGACCCGACGCAGCAACCCGTTCTCTCTGCCCTCACGAAAGGCACGGACAGCCTGCCGCGTCAGGACGCGCGCCCACATCATCAGCGCGTCCGCGTTGCGTGGCTCCTCTTCGCGCCAGGTCGCGACAGCACCACCGTCACCCGCTCCGACCGCCAGGACCTGGCTGCGCGCGGTGCGCAGCGGCCAGTCGCCGCCGGCCTTCAGTAGCAGATCCCGCAGAGCGAACCAGCGGTTCATGCGCAAATCGTCCAGGGCCAAGCGCAGTTCGTCGTCCCGGCCCGCCAGGTCGACAATCAGGGACATGTCATGGGCGGGCATCGGTGCGCTCCCGCCATGTGAGAAAAGCGACGGCGGTCAGCACCGCTGGGGCGCTCAGACCGCGTAAGAGGGAAGTGGGGGACACGTCAGCCTCACGCTGTGGGAATGGTGGAAGACCGCCGGGCGGCAGCCAGGCTCAGACCTTGGGGAGGTAGGCGGCTGCGGCCCGGCGGCCGCTCAGGGGGCCTCGACGCTCGGGAACATGTGGCCGAGTCCACGAGGCTGCATACGGACCCGGATGGTCTTCCCGCTGCCGGACTCATCGGGGAACCAGCTGACCTCGCCGCCCAGTTGTCGCACGAAGCCCATCCCCGTGCCGTCGCTCCCAAGCAGGGCTTTGTCGAGGCCATGGTCCGCGGGCCTCGGATCCGTCACGTCGACAAGTAGGACGTCGCCATCGTCAACCGACATGGTCAGCGTGACCCTGCCGGCGCCGACGTGCTGGACGCCGTTCCGCACGACCTCCGTGATGACCCGTACGGCGGCCTCTTGCGGACCCGACCAGGCCATCAGTCCGAGACGCGTACGGGCGTGCAGACGAGCAAGCCTGGGGACGCACGCTTCCATCGACCAGCTGTGGGTCCAGACCTGCGGACGGACAGGAGTCGGCCGCGTGTCGGATCCGCCCGCTCGAGAGCTCGCCGAGTCAACGTCGACGAACGGAGCCTCAGTTGCTCTTGGGTTCGCCAAGGGAAAGGCGAGGGCGGCGCTCACCATTTGCGTCACGGGGGACCTCTGTTTCCACGACTCTGTGCTTGGACATGCACTCTCAGCGAGGGTGCTGATCAGCCTGGTCCTGGATGGGGTGCCACCACCATGTCAGCGGGGTGCCACCTGCACGGCCGTCTGGCGGCCACCGGCCACCTGGCGGCCAGTCAAGTGCCATCTGTTGGGCATGTGTTGCACTGGACGATGGCGCCGGGGTCCTCTTCCAGCGAAGGGATCGATCCGCAGGCGAGCCGCCGACGGGCCAAGCTCGACGACTGGGGGACGACGTGAGTGCACAGGCCGAAACGCTGCTCAAGCAGTGGTGCGACGAGCACGACTTGGGCGTCCCCGAGTTCATCGAGCTGTTCGACAGAACGGCCGACGAGGTCGTTCAGAAGGGCGTCAACAACCCGACGTGCAGCGAGCGTACTGTCCGTCGCTGGAGAAAGGGCCAGGTCAGGCCCGATTCGCTGACTCCGGACACCCGCCGCGTACTGAAGGCCATGACAGGTCGAAACATGGCAGACCTGTTTGCACCTCCGCCTTTGCCCGCAGATCCCGAGGTACCCGCGTTCGACCTGGAGCACGTGATCAACATGACCGCACGCGACGCACAAGACGACGCCAGCGCAACCGCCGCAGCGTCCGTCTCCGACACCAGCCTCGACCAGTTCACCGACGATGTGGCATCCCTTGCGCGCGAATACGCGTCGATCCCGCCGATCGAGGCCTTCCGGCGCGGGCGGAAGCTCCAGGAGGAGCTTCTGGACCTGCGGGACCGAACGCAGATCCCTGCCCAGCAGCAACGGCTGCTTGAGCTCACGGGGCAGACAGTCGCCCTGCTCGCGACGTCGGCCTTCAACCTCGGCGCCTTCGACGGTGCCCGCCGCCTGGCCCGTACCGCCCACCTGTACGGCGAGAGCGCCCGGTTCGAGGCCTTGCGGGCCTACGCCGACGGCATCCTCGCTTACATCGCGTACTACACCGGCATGCCCGGCGAGGCCGTACTCAAGGCGCAACGCGCCCAGACCTACGGAGGTCTCGGCGACGTCGCCCGTCGACGGCTCCTCGCGATCGAGGCCCGCGCGCACGGCTACCTCGGCGATATCGAATCCGCTCTCCGGACGCTGCAGCTCTCCGAGGAAGTTGAGAGCGGCGCACGCGACGACCTCCACGATGTGGTCGGCGGAGAGTTCGGCTTCCCTTCGGAACGCCTGGCCATGTCCAGCAGCTCAACGGCGCTCCTCATCCACGACAGCGAGCACGCCGAGCAGTCCGCCCAGCGTGCCCTCGACCTGCTCAACCACCGTCCACAGAACGGCCGTTCAGCCCATGTTCTCGGAAGCGCCTCAGCCGACCTGGCCATGGCCCGGCTTCTCACGAACGACGTCGAGGGTGCGGCGGCGGCCATGGTTGCCGTGTGGGACATCCCTGCCGACCAGCGGGTGACCGGGATCCTCAACCGCACGGGCCAGATTCAGCACTTCCTCACGCAGCAGCCGTTCCGAGGCGCCGCACTCCCCCAGCAACTGCGCGAACAGGCCGAGGAATTCACCCGCACCGCCAACAATCACCAGCTCAGCAGCCGATCCGCGCTGCTCCAACTGGAGGCCTGAGTCAGGCCAAGGAGGCGATGACCTTCGCCTCCTTCTCCGGAGCGATCCCGTGGTCCGCCCACCTCGGATGGTCCACGGGACGCCCATCCGCTTCCAACCAGGCCCACGTGTCCCTGATGGTGTCAGCGATCGGCCGACACCGCAGTCCAGCGGCGACCGCGCCGCTCGCATCGACTGACCACACGCCGGCGTGCGTGCGCCACAACGGCATTTCCGTCCACTGCTTGACGCCCTGCTCCACCAGCACCTCCGGCGCCGTCCATACCGGTTTGCCGGCGCCGCCGGTGACCGACAGGCACTCGGCAAGGAAGTCGCCGAACGCGAGCCCGTCCGGGTGGGCAACGTTGTAGCCGCCGCTGGTGTCGCTCGCGGCCTGGTCAAGAGCAAACTTGGCGACGTCGCGGACGTCGACCGGCTGGATGCGCTGGCTGCTCGGCTCGGGAGCCAAGATCCGTCCACCGCGCTTCGCCCGATTCAGCCACCAGGGCAGCCGGCCGACGTACTCGCCAGGGCCGAGGATCACGCCGGGCCGAAGGAACACCGCACGGTCGCCAAAGGCCTGAGTCACGGCTCGCTCGCCACCGGCCTTCTGGAATCCGTAGATCGTGGGACTGCCGTCCTCCCCCGTGTATCCGTACGTCTCGTCGGCGTCCGCAGGGCATTCCAGCAGCGGCGAGGTATCGGTGAGCGGCTGGTGCGGCCAGCCCTCGTAGACGGACACGGTCGAGATGTGCACCCATCGCCGAGCCGCATCCCGGAGGGCGGTCGTAGACAGCAGGACGTCTCGGGGCGCGAGTTCGGAACTGGACGTGTCGACGACCGCGTCCCACGGCCCGCGTTGGGCGAGGCGTTGCAGGTCCTCGCGGACTGTCCGGTCACCGTGGACCGGTTCGGCGCCCGCAACGTCACGGCCGGAGCGCCCACGGTTGAACGTGGTTACAGACCACCCCCGTTCGAGAGCCCCTTCTACGATGTTCTTGCCCAGGAACCATGTGCCGCCGATGACCAGAATCCTCATGCGCCTGATCCTGCCGGTCGAGCAGAACGGAAGACAGCCCGGGTGCTCACGGCGGTGGCTCTCAACTGAGAGGCATGCCAACACCCTGACCTTGCTGTCCGCAGGTGGCAGGTCCTGTGCCTCACGGTGGCTTAAGATCCGTGCACGTGGCAGACATCCCCGACGAACTGATCAAGCTGGAACGTTCCGCCCAGGAGGCGCACGCGAAGCTGGCCGACCTCGACGGCGAGGCGTACGAGGCGCAGTGGAAGACGTGGCGGGAGAAGGCCGGCGACTTCCAGGCCGCAGTGAGTGAGTACGCGGCGCGCGACGACGTACCCATGTCGAGGTACGACGTGGAGCAGGCGGTGAAGAAGGCCGTACGGCACGCCGAGCCCGAGGGCTGACGGCTACGCCTCGTCGGGCCACACGGCCAGCGTCTTACGCTCGGCCTCGTCGATCAGGGCGACGCGCGCCCCGGGCACGGCGCGGAACTCGGCGGCCGTGGCCGTGAACCGGCCGCGCGCGACCGTCTCGCCCATATGCCAGCTGGTGAGCGTCGGCTGGCCGGTGGCGGATATGACGAGGTGAAAGCGCCGGCCGAGACGCAGCCACGCGCAGCGGCTGCTCTCCTGGAACTCCCCCTCGCTGATCGGACGCATCGTCAGCCCCAGCTCGGCGGCCATGTCCCGCAGGTCGGCGAAGATCCCCTCCCAGGTGGTCGGCATGCCGGGCGCCGGGGGCCAGGTGAGCACGGCGTGCGGCATGCACAGGTCCACCCAGCGCGACCCGCCCTCGGGACTGTCGTGGACGCGGGCGACGCCCGCCAATTCGCCGCACACCGAACACGGCACCAGGCGGCGAACGCGGTCTATCTGCTCGTCCCGGGTCGGTTTGGCCGGCGCCGAGTCCAGCGCCTGCCAGTCGACGTCCTGCTCCCGCAGCAGCTCACCCAGCTCCATACGCTTTCGCACGCGGCCTCCCCGTTGATGTGCGGTCGGCAGCCTACTGTCTAGAATCGAACACGTGAACGAAACGGTCCCGTCGAGACTCGCGCTGCTCCGGTTCCTGGAGCGGGTACAGGAACGGGACCTGGCGCGCACCCGCCGATGGATCGCCGACGAGGAGCGCCGCGAAGCCGAGAGGCACCGCGGCATCCAGGCCCGCCCGCCGACGCCCGACTGGCTGATCGAACTCGGGCTCAACCGCGACGCACCACCCACGTATGTGCACGTGGGGAACTGCTGGAGCACAGGCAGACACAGCCGGGGCATCAGCCGTGACCAGGCCCGGCGCGCACTCGCCGACGGGGTCAAGGCCTGCCCGCAGTGCCAACCGGACACGGCCCTGGGGATGCTGGACTAGGCACTGCGTGATCGCCGTGCCGTCTTCTTCGCCGTCGTCTTCTTCGTCTTCTTCGTCGTATTATTCGCGGCCGTCTTCTCGGCCGGCTGCTTGCGGGCCGTGCTCGTCTTGACGGCGGCTTTCTTCTTCGGCAGCTCATGCACGTCGTCTTCGACGTCCTCGCCGCGCGCGGACTTCGCCTTGGCCACCGACTCCTTCAAGGCGGCCATCAGGTCGAGCACCTTGCCAGGCTCCTCCGTCTCGAGCGCCTCGGGCAGGGCGTGGCCCTCCCGCTTCGCCTCGATGACTTGCTCCAAGGCCTCGGTGTACTGGTCCCGGAACTCCTCGCCCTCGAGATCGTCGATGGTCATGCCGTCAATCAGCGCGACGGCCTCGTCGATCTCCTCGTCAGACAGGTCCACAGCAGGCGGGAACAGCTCTGCTGGCGAACGGATCTCGTCCGGCCAGCGCATCGCGTGCAGCACGATCGCCTCACCCCGGATGCGCAGGCGTCCGAGCCGCTCCCGGCCGGACCAGGCGTATTTGGCGATCGCCACTCGCGAGGAGCGAGAGAGGGTCTGGACCAGCAGCTTGTAGGGCTTGGCTGCGACCGGCCCGTCGGGCTGGAGGTAGTACCCCTCGGCGATCTGCAGAGGGTCGATCCTAGTCGAACGGGACGAACGCCTCGATCTCGATGGCCTTCGCCGTCGGCAGCGGCAGGTTCCGCAGCTCCTCATCAGTGATCGGAATGACCGCGTCCCTGGTCAGCTCGTAGCCCTTGCCGATCTCGTCGGTACGGACCTCTCGGTCCTCGACCTCACAGAACTTCCGCACCCGCACCCGGGCCATGTCGTGGAGGTGGTACTGGTGGAAGCGGACCGAGTGGTCCTCGGTGGCGCTCACGACGTGGATCGGCACCGTGCCGTTGACTGAACTAACCGAGGAATAATCGCTGGTCAGAGGCCCTATCTGCTAGCTTCCCGGCCATGCTTGAGACGGATGATGTTGCCCGGGACTTAGCAGGCTTCGTGCTGCCGGAGACCGGTGCACTGATCGAGACGACGGACCCGCTGCGGCCATGTGTCCTGCTCGACGCGGAGGGCGCCATCGTCGCCCCGGTCGAGGCGTTCTTCGCGGAGCTCCAGGCCAACTCGCGGCCGGCGACGACGATCCGCTCCTACGGTATGGACCTGCTGCGGTGGTGGCGTTTCCTGTCCGGATGGGGCGTCGCGTGGGATCGGGTGGGACGCCGGGATGCGCGGGACTTCGCGCGGTGGATGCAGATCGCGCCGAAGGCTTCCCGGGTGCATTGGCGCCACCGGGCCTTCGGTGAGGGGCTTTTGGAGCCGGTGACACGGCGTGCGGCAGGCGTGCCGAACCCGGTCACGGGCCGGGCCTCGCCGGGTCGGCTGTACTCGGCGTCGACGCGCGTGCACTGCGAGACCGTGCTGAGGTCGTTCTACGCCTTCCATCTGGAGGAGGGCACCGGTCCGATCATCAACCCGTTTCCCCCAGCGCGGGAACGCCGCCGGTTGCCGGCGGCGGCTGGCCGGACGGCTCGGCAGTCGGTGGGAGGCAGGTACAGGCCATCGCTTCCTCAGCGTCTACCGCGCCGGCTGCCCGACGACTGCTTCAACGAGCTGTTTGCCACGCTGCGTTACAACCGCGACCGTGCTCTTCTGGCGTTCTGGGTGTCCAACGGGGCCCGGGCCAGCGAGTTGCTGACCAGTCGGCAGCGTGACCCGCTGCCCGGAGAGCAGCTGCTTGGCGTGATTCGCAAGGGGACCCAGGCATTTCAGCAGTTGCCGTCCTCGCCTGATGCGTTCGTGTGGCTGCGTCTGTATCAGGAGGAGGCGTGGCGAGCTGGGGCACCCCGGGGAGGGCACCAGGCGTTGTGGTGGACGTTGCGGCGGCCGTTTCGGCCGCTGACCTACCATGCGGCCCGGGCGATGCTGAATCGGGCCAACGCGTTGCTCGGGGCGAACTGGACGCTGCACGACCTGCGGCACACCGCCGCCTACCGGATGGCTCGCGATCCCGGACTGGCCTTGACGGACGTGCAGTGGGTTCTTGGCCATGCGCACCTGAGTACCACTCAGATCTACCTGCCGGCCGGCCGTGACGAGACCATTGAAGCGGTCCGTGCGCACCACCAGCGCCAGACGCGGCTGGCGCAAGTCCCGGCAGCGCCCGGCCCTGGATACCGCGCGGAGTCACTGCACGACTTGTTCGGAGGCGCCCGGTGAACGTTCGCGTCCGGGAGATGACCGGCGGCACACGCGTCCGGCCGGACGATCGTCCACCGGTGCGGCCGGCCGCAGGCGGCGTGATGCGGCAGGCCCAGGCTCAGTTCCCGGCTCGATCTCGATCGGCCACCGTTTCGAGCGGACAAGGCCCACACCCGGTGGGAGCGCAGGCATGGTGCGCGTGCCGTTCTGGCCTGGCTATCCGGCTTCCCGGGCGAGACCTGGCAGGAACGATGGGAAGCGTCGCCGGCAGCTGCCAGTCCTCAGCGTTGGGTCAAAGAGGGATACGCATGGGTGAGTGCTGCGGCCGATGCGCAGTGGAAGCACGTGCAGACAGGGCTGCTGATGCTGGCCAGCATCGACGCGCTGCGCCTCTCGATTTCCTGGCAGTTCGACTGCCGCACGACGCATCTGCGTCCCCTTGTCGAGCGCACCAGGGACCCTGAGGGGCTGACCCGACTGCAGGAGATCGTCGGCCCGACGCGGTGGGTATCTGTCGGAGGCGGCCGGGCCCGCTTGGCGTTGGCTTGGATCATGCTGGCCAAGGGCGGGGGTCTGGCGGAGATCACTGCTGGGGACGCCTTCGAGTACTACGTCGAGTTACGGAAGTTGGTCCGTACCCAAGCCGGCGGCACCCTCTTCTACTCCTGGCTGCGTGACCTGGGGAATGTGCCGTCCAACGCTCCGGTGACGCTGCGTTTCCTGAACAAGGTCACGGGGCAGCTCACGTGCGCGCAGCTGGTCGACCGGCATGGCGTGGTCTCCGCACCGGTCCGCGAGCTGCTGATCGACTATCTGGAGGAACGCCGACCGCGGCTCGATTACAGCACTCTCGACAATCTCGCCCGTAATCTGACCAGGAACTTCTGGTCCGACCTGGAGATGCACCATCCCGGCATCGGCTCCCTCGACCTGCCATCCGGGGTCGCCTCCGCATGGAAGGAGCGGTTCCGAACCAGGATCCAGCGGCGGAAACGGCCGGACGGCACCGTGGAGGAGACGCTCGTCGAGCGTGCTGAATACGACCAGTTGCTGGTGGCGGTGCGGGCTCTTTACCTGGACATCGCGCGTTGGGCGGCCGAGGAACCCACCCGGTGGGGGCCCTGGGCAGCGCCCTGTCCGATCAAGGAGGCTGAAGTCTCCAACCGCGAGCGCGTCAAGCGGCGCAAGGCCCGCATGGACCAGCGGACGCGCGAGCGGCTGCCCGTCCTGGAGACCTTCGTCCGGGCTGCGGCCGATCACCATGCCCAGCAATCGGCCCGCCTCCAGACCCTGCTCGCAGTCCCGCCCGGGGCCACCTTCACGATCGGCGACGCGGTTTTCGTCCGTACCAAGAACGCGACGACCGCCGCCGCGCGGGACGAGCAGGGCACTCTTCGCCATTTCGGCCAGGGCGAGCATCGCGCGTTCTGGGCCTGGGCCGCGGTGGAGTTCCTCCGCCACACCGGCGCCCGCATCGAGGAGATGCTGGAGATCAGCCATCACGCGATGATCCAGTACCGGCTGCCGACCACGGGCGAGATCGTCCCACTGTTGCAGATCGCTCCGTCCAAGACCGACCGGGAGCGAGTCGTACTCGTCAGCCCAGAACTGGCCGACGTCCTGGCCACCATCATCCGACGCGTCCGCGACCCGCGCACTGGTGTCATCCCGCTCCTGTCCGCCTACGACTATGAGGAACGCGCCTGGAACCCGCCGTCTCCGCTGCTGTTCCAGTGGGACCGCGGCGGGGAGAGATCCCGCATGTCGGGCGAGTTCATCCGCAGCGCGCTGGGAGAGGTCCTCGCCTTCATCGGCCTCACCGACTCAACCGGCCAGCCTCTCGTCTTCGCGCCGCACGACTTCCGCCGCTTGTTCATCACCGATGCCATCCGCTCCGGGCTCCCGCCTCACATCGCGCAGGTCATCGCCGGCCACGCCAACATCAACACCACGATGGGCTACAACGCGATCTACCCGGAAGAGACCATCGAAGCCCATCGTGCCTTCATCGCCCGCCGCCGCGCCCTACGTCCGGCAGAGGAATACCGCACCCGCACCGACGCCGAGTGGGAGGACTTCCTCGGCCACTTCGAACGCCGGAAGCTCTCCGTCGGCACCTGCGCCCGCGCCTACGGCACCGCCTGCATTCATGAACACGCTTGCGTCAGGTGTTCGCTCCTGCGACCTGACCCGGCCCAACGGGCACGGCTTGCCGAGATCCGCGACAACTTGATCGCCCGAATCGCCGAAGCCGAGACGGAAGGCTGGCTCGGCGAGATCGAAGGTCTCCGCGTCAGCCTGGCCGGCGCCGAGTCCAAGATCAGCCACATCGACACCGCGTCCCCCAGCGGACTGGTGAACCTCGGCCTGCCCACTCGTCGGAAGGAACGAGGACATGCGACCAAGTAGGCGCCTTACGAGCCCCTGGTCCGTTCGCTGAAGCACCGGCAGCTCACTGGGAGCCGGGGAGAGCGACGAGTGGAAGGTGGGACGCCACCCGTGGAGGATCCACGCGTCAAAATGCAGGCCCCGTAGTTGACTTGCGGGCATTTCAAGATCAATGTGGTGGGTCACTCCTGCTGATGGGGGCAACGTGTCGTTACGGCGCTTGCGAGGATGGGCCCTGGCGGTGGCCGTCGTGATCGGCTGGGGGGCGGCGGGATGTTCCCCAGGGACGCACGCCAGTAGCAAAGCGGTCATCGGGGTCGATGCGCCGACAGCCCTGGCTGATCAGGCCGTTCACTTGAAGATCAGTGGTCTGGAGCCGCATGACCAGATCACTGTGGGCTCTTCGGCAACCGCACGCGACGGCAAGGTGTGGGACGGCCAGGCGACATTCACCGCAGACGATCACGGCCTCGTTGACCTCTCCACGGCGAGGCCGGTGTCGGGGACGTACAACACGGTCGATGGCATGGGCCTGTTCTGGTCGATGAGGCCCCCTACCGGCGACCCGAACAGTGACTACTTCTCCCTCCATTCCCCTGAGTCCTCCCCCTCGTACGCCGTGAAGATCACCGTGACGGCGCATGGGCGGCAGTTGGCGAGCCGCACGCTCACCCGCGAAGGCGCGGCTAAGGGAGTCAGCGCCCGAACGCTCACTCTGGCCCACGACAAGGTCGTCGGGGAGATGTTCCTGCCGCGGCCTGGCACTCCCCGGCACCCGGCCGTGTTGGTCTTCGGCGGATCCGAAGGCGGCGTCAGTATGAAGTGGGAGGCGGCTCTGCTGGCCTCCCGCGGCTACCCGACGCTGGCCCTGGGCTACGTCGGGGAGCCCGGCCTGCCGGCCACCCTGCGCGACATCCCGCTGGAGTACTTTGCCACCGCCGCCCGCCTGCTGGCAGCCCAGCCCGGCGCGGACCCCTCGCACATTGTCGCCATGGGCTACTCCCGAGGCAGCGAACCCGCCCTGCTCCTCGCCGAGGACTATCCCCATCTGATCCACGGCGTCGTCGTCTACTCCCCGTCGTCCAACGTCAACCAGGGATCCGGCGGGGGCAACGCCTGGACCAAGGACGGGCATCCCATCCCCCAGGGCAGCATCCCGCTGGAGCACCTCAGCGGGCCCCTGCTGGCCATCGCCGGAGCAGACGACGCCCTCTGGCCATCACCGACCTACGTCAAGGCGATCACCGCGGAGCTGCACACGGCCCAGGATCAGTATCCCTACCAGGTACTGGTCTACCCCGGCGCCGGGCACGGTGTCGGAACCTTCCCCTTCCTACCGGAGGGCAAAGTCGACCCTTCCATGGGCGGCACTCGCGCTGGCAACGCCGTCGCGAAGAAGAACGGCTGGCCCAAGGTGCTCACCCTCCTCGCCGGCATCCAGAGGTGAGCACCGCAGTACGCAGGCCGAACAAGCAGCCCTGTCAAGACCACGTGCAACGACTGACACCAGCGGCTCACAGGCAACAAGCACGAACAGCAACGATCCACGCCGAACCTTAGTGGACGATCGACCGAGGCGTAGTGGTGGTTGTCGCTACAAGCGACTCGTCCGCCTCACCACGTAGGACATGCTCTTAGTTCAGAGAAGTCACGAGACCGAAGCTGATCGCACCTGACCAGATCGTTCGGGGCACAGCACACCCCCACCACCAGCCCCGAGCCCCTCTAGCCTATGGGCACGGACGGTGAGCGGCATGGCGAGGCTCTGATAGCCCGGGTCCGGTCCGCTGTCCGAGGAGTGGATGTAACGACTCTGTCGCAGACCGTAGTCGGCACCAGGGGTGGGTGATTTCACCTCCGCTCGAGCGGAGATGGTCCGCGGGGGGACGTCGTCTTCGACTGGGAGGGCGTGCTCTCCGCGCGAGCGGAGGTGATCCGTCGACCCAGCAGCGGCGCAGCCCTGTCGGCGACACCTCAAAAGTGGGCCGGTAGAACCCCAAGCGTCCGATGTGGGTCACGATTCGCGCGTCGCCTACACACCAGGAAGCACACGCCGCGCTGCACGGCAACTCTCTAGTTCAGGGAAGTCACGAGACCGAAGCTGATGGCACCACTCCAGATCGTTCGGGGGGTCAGCTGCCCGAACCGTCGGTCTGGCCCTCCCGTGCGCCAGCTCCCCTCAGGCCCCTTGCCGGTCAAGCCAGCGTGCGATGGCGTAGGGGACGGATTCAGCGAGGCTCAGCATGGACTTCAGCAGGTCGTCCCAGAACGGGTCCTGGTCGTCCGGCGAAACCACGCTGAGCTGGCAGGCGTCGATCTCCGCAGGGTTCAGCCGGCGCCCGCCTATGTCGGTGTGCTCCACGTTGTACTGGGCCGCGCCCAGTAGCGCGATCAGATTCTCCCGGACGATGTGCAGGCACAGGTCGATTCCGGCCGCGGTGCCGGCGGACGTCAGGACGTCGCCGTCGTCGATGAAGTGGGCCGGTCGCGCAGGACACGGCGCAAGCGCATCCGCAGTTCTGCTTCCACATCGGCAGCCGTGTTCTCCTCGCCACGATCGAGGGCACGGAGCAGGTCGCCGCGTGCATGCTCCAGCCCCCGCCGGACCTCGTTTGCGCGCGCTGCGCTGCCCGGTTCGTTGTCGACGACGAACGTGACGAGAGCGTCGCGGACCAGCGGCCGCTGCCCCATGCTGCGTCTCGAGCCCAGCCGACTTCCTTTGCTGCGCGAGCTGGAGACGAATTTGACTGAGCGCATCGCCGAAGCCCGCCAGCAGGTTTGGCTCGGCGAGGTCGCGGGCCGGCAAGAAACACTGGTCGCGCTGCGCGCCAAGACCCAGCATGCCGAACGCCTGGCCGCTGCAGGCATCGCCGACACCCCCGAGCAGCTGGCCTGAGCCGAAAACTCAGGAACCCGACTCAGCGAGTGGCACGAACCACCAGCGACGCAAGCTGCTCGCCCGCTGCCTCGTCCAGTGGTGCGTGGTCGAGCAGCAGTCGGTACCACAGAACGCCGTAAACAATGTCGATGAGGAGCTCGGGGTCGATGTCGGCGGCGATCTCGCCGCGCGTGATCGCCCGGTCGAGGAGTTCGCGCAGCGCAGCGCGACGGCTGAAGAGAAAACGGTCCCGGAACGCCACAGCGAAGACCGGATCGAGCAGGGCCTGGGCCATCAGCCCGATCAGGACGGCACGTTGGCCGTGTTGGCGGAACGTAGCGCGCAGGAATGCCGACAGGTCGGCAGGCAGTGAACCCTCGTCCGGGACCGTGATCCTTGTTTCTGCCAGGTCAAGCATGGCGTCGAGCACGACATCGGCCTTGGACGGCCACCAACGGTAGATCGTCTGCTTGCCCACACCGGCGCGGGCGGCGATGCCCTCGATGGTCAGCGCTGCGTAGCCGTGTTCCTGCAACCCGTCCATGGCCGCCGTGAGGATGGCCCGCCGTGACTCCTCGCTTCGTGGCCTTCCCAGCCGTCGATCACCTGTCATGGGGTCGCACTTTACAAGACGTGCCGTCTCGATAGATTAACGAGACGCGACGTATTGAAAAGAGGCACGTAATGCGTGTTGTGATCATGGGCGGAACATCCGGGATCGGTCTGGCCACCGCCCAGAGCCTGACGGCCGACGGCGCCGAGGTGATCGTCACCGGACGCAATCCGCAGAAGCTGGCCGCGGTCAAGAGCGCCGTGGCGTTCGCAGAACAACTGGACAGCACATCCGAGGATGACGTCACGACGTTCTTCGACCAGATCGGTGTCTTCGACCACCTGGTGCTCGCGTTCAGCCCTGGCGCTGTGGGCCTCGGCCCCCTCAACGACATCAAGCTGGCCGACGTCAAGGCAGCGTTCGACGGAAAGCTCTTCCCCTACCTGTTCGCCATCCAGCGCGCACAGGTGACAGGTTCGATCACGCTGATCTCCGCCTCCACCGCACGATCGGCACTGGCCGGGACGGTGGCCTTCGCCGCGGTCAACGGCGCGATCGAGCGGATCGTGTCACCCCTGGCCGCCGAACTCGCGCCGGTTCGGATCAACGCCGTCTCGCCGGGCGCCGTCGACACGCCCTGGTGGTCCTTCCTGCCGGAGGAACAGAAGCAGGCCCAGTTCGCGGCTGCCGCCGATACCGTGCCGGCCAAGCGGATCGGCCGCCCGGCGGACGTCGCCGACGCTATCCGCTACCTCATCGGCGCAACCTACGTCACCGGCTCGATCCTGCCCGTCGACGGCGGATTCACTGTGGCCTGACGCCATCCAGGTCGCCCGAGAGCGGCGGCGAAACCGCTGAGGACCGATCGGCACCCGCATCAGATGAGCAGCATGGCCCTCCCGGGCGCTACAGGGAGGGCCATACTCTTGCTCGCTCGGTCAGTGTCACGACGTGGAGAACTGCCTCGAAATCTCTACTGGTCAGCGACTTGAAGGTGGCCCGCCCGGCCAACCGCAGTGACCGTGTGGGTCATGACGTCGCCGACCCACTGGGCGATGGTGCTGCGCAGGGCCGGATCGTCCTGACACATCAGCCGGACAGCCGTGGCGTCGAACTCGTACGCCCACACCGGGTCAGGGACGGCCGTAGGCCGGGCTGCGGGCAGCACTCTCCGATCACATTTCCGCAGCTGTCGATGTGCCGAGTGGTCGTACCGCTGACTGTCCACCCGTCCGGCTTCGGCCTGTCGCCCTGCTGCGCGATAAGGCATCCTCATGCCCATGCGAACGGGGGACGCACGTAGCGGCGGCAACAGCAGGCACGGACACTACAGAGCATGGGCCCTGTTTGCCGGAGCTGTCGCTGCCGTTGGACTGATCTTCGCGAAGTCGGCTCACCGGGGCGGTGGAGCGAGCGCAGAACACCTGTTGGGGGTCGCCGGCACCGCCGTGGGCCTCGTCGTCGGTGTGGCATCGCTGTACATTTCGTGGCTCGGCTACCGGGCCGACCGGAGCGAACACGCTGACAGCCTCGGCCCGACGGCCATGACCGACCAACTGGCGTTAGCGGTGCGCACCCAGTGGCAGGCTGAGGCTAGAATCCGGCGCCTCGATGAACCGTACCCCCTGCCGGTCCCCTGGCGGCCCGCCCGCGCCGACCTGGTGGAACGTTGGGACATTCTCGTCCGTACGTCCACCGGGGCACCCGCCGACCGGGCCGCACTGCCGCCCGCCTGGGCCAGCGGCCCCGAGGGCCTGGCCGGCAGCGACGGCGAGATCGTCGAGGTCTTCACCGCCCGCGCACCGGGCAGACGCCTGCTGATCCTCGGTGAGCCGGGCGCAGGCAAGACGATGCTGCTCGTACGCCTCCTGCTGGGCCTGCTCCAGTCGCGCGAGGCGGGCTCACCGGTCCCGGTCATCTTCCCGCTGGCCTCCTGGGACCCCGACCGCCGGGAACTCGACGCATGGCTGGCCGAACGTCTCGCCACCGACTACCCGGGCCTTGCCGCACCAGCTCCGGCCGCAAGCGGACCCGGGCAGGTCACCTCGCGCGCCCGCGCCCTGTTGGACCAGCACCTGATCATTCCCCTGCTCGACGGATTGGACGAACTTCCCGCGCACACCCGAGCTGTGGCCCTGGACGCCGTGAACCGCACCCTGCCTCCGGGAACCCCCCTCGTCCTGACCAGCCGCACCGTCGAGTACCAGGCCGCCGTCGATCCGCCTGCCAACGCAGGCGTTCCCGTGCGCCTCACCGGGGCAGCCGGCATCGAACTCGGCGCCGTGGCCCCCGAGGAGGCGGCCGCCTACCTGCGCCGCGACGCCGGCGGAGAAGGCACCCCTTCCGCCGAGCGGTGGCGGCCCGTGCTCGACCTCCTGCCCACCGATACCCCCATCGGCCAGGCACTGCGGAC
The DNA here is from genome assembly GCF_053596855.1 of Streptomyces sp. NPDC001617. Lineage (NCBI taxonomy): Bacteria > Bacillati > Actinomycetota > Actinomycetes > Kitasatosporales > Streptomycetaceae > Streptomyces > Streptomyces sp. NPDC001617. Next base: position 3,735 of record NZ_JBSFHA010000100.1, on the reverse strand, counting down.
GCCCCTGACGCTGTTCCTGGCCCGAACGATCTACAACCCGCGCCCCGGCGAACGCCCCACTGCGTTACCCGACCCGGCCGAACTGTGCGACACCACCCACTTCCCCACCGCCGCAGCCATCCGCGCCCTGCTTTTCGACGGCTTCGTCCCCGCCGCCTACCGCCCCCTTCCCGGCCATCAGGAGCGATGGACCAGCGCCCAGGCCCAGCAGACGCTCACCTTCCTGGCCCGGCACTTGGAGCACGACCTGCACGGCGGAGCCGACCTCGCCTGGTGGCAGCTGCGGCTGGCGGTGCCCGAGACCGCACGACGGTTGCTGTCGGGCGCGGTCCTGGGCGCGGCGATGTTCCTGCTGACGCTCCTGGGCATCGGCCTTGCCCTTCTAGGTCTTTTTGCCGGGGGCAGCCTCGGGGACCGGCTGGCGCTGTTCTGCTCCGCGCCTGGTATCACGCTCTTCCTCGGGGGCTGGGACGGTGGCCTGTTGGGGTCCCCTCTCTGGATGTTGGCCCTGTTGGCCGCCTACTTGCCCGCGGGATGGCTGCTCAGCCACGCGTTTCGGCTGCGAGAACGAAACACCCCCGCAGTGCGGGGCCACTGGTCGTGGAACCGCAGCTCCCTCTTGCTGGGGCTCGGGACCGCCATCCTCGTCGGCACGGTACTCGACTTCCTCCTCGACCGGGTGGCTGGCGTCGGCTGGGGTGCCGTGGCCGGACTTGTCTGCTGGCTGGTCACGGCATGGAGCGCCGCCCCAGCCGACCTCTCCTCGGTCACAAGTCCACAGGAACTGCTCCGGCAGGACCGCAGGGCTTGCTGGGGTTTCGTACGCACCGGCGCCCTCCTCGGCCTCCTGGCCGGACTCCTCCTGGGCACCCTGCTGGGGTATCTGAACGGTGACATGCGCGACGCAGATCCCGTCAGCAGGCTGATCGAAAGTACGGTGTTCGGCTGCGGCATCGGCTTCTGGAGCGGACTCGTCCTTGGTCTGGCCGCCGCGCTCCACCGCACCGCCTGGGGCGATTTCACCCTGAGCCGTCTCTACCTGACCGCCCGGTATCAGGGAGCCCTGCCTCGCCACCTCATGTCGTTCCTCACCGACGCTCACCAAGTGCGGGGTGTCCTGCGGCAGGTTGGGCCCATCCACCAGTTCCGCCACATCGACCTGCAACGCCGCCTCGCCCGGCACACCGAAACCCCGCCGCTGCCGGCCCCGCCCCCGGCGACACGTCCAGAAGACGCAGAGGGCCGACCGTTGACGTAGCTGGCACCAGCAAGGACGGACCGTCGACCCCAACGGCATCGGTCACGCTGACGCCGCACTGCCGATGCCACTCCTCGATCAGCAGATCGATGTGGACTTCTGACTGTGACCCCGCCGGTGTTCGATGCCATGTTCCATACAGAAGCGGCACATCCAGGCCGTCCTCGCCCTGGCCCGACGACGCGTGAACGTCCTGTGGGCTCTCATCCGTGACGGACAGTGCTACCAAAGCAACCTCCCCGTCACTGCTGCGGCTTGACAACATCATTAGGAGGTGGACCGTGGAGCAGACGAACGGGATCAAGCGTCGGCCGTCGTCGAGAGACGGAAGCCAGGCGAGACCAACCTGCTGAGCCCCGGCGTCCGGCTGCGGTGTCCCGTCAGCGCGGTACAGGAGACTCTTCGGCACGACAAGGGACACGACCCCGCCCAGCGCTCGCGGGTCTTGACGGCGGGACGGGCCATCGGGCAGTCGGGGTCGTTGGCTCGGGAGCGGCCGTGCTGCAACTGACACCCTGTGCCGGTGAACTCGGGAGGATCCCGGCCTAATTGGCTGAGGTCCGGCCTCGGCGCCGCGGTACGTGTCCGTGCCGGGGCCGACGCGCATCGCGTCGAAGAAACCGATGGGGGGAGGATCGGTGCGCCGCAGCCCAGCAGGTACTCGCCCGAACCCATCGCCTCGCGGATCAGAGCGATGCCTTCGCGGTACGCCGTCAGAGCGTCGCCCTGCAGGTGCCGTACGCCGTCCAGTGCGCCGATGCAAAGGAAGCCGACCTCGACGTAGTCATGGCCCTTGATGCGCGGAACTGCGAACACCTCGATCAGGAACGCGGCCGCAGCCAGGTGTGCAGTGTCCAGGACGCACAGATCGTGGCCCCGGTCGCGGTCGGCGTGCAGGGCACTGCCGTCGAAGGACCGGCCGGGCCGGTCGGGGTAGGCGGCGGCGAGTTCTCTGCTCAGGTCGGCCAGGAACGGCGCCGTCCACATGGCCGCTCTACGGCCCCGCGCGCGGATGGCGTCGGCGAGCCCGGCCCGGGAGGTGAAGTGGCCCCAGAGGGTGAGCCATTCGCCGGGCGCGCTGCGCTCACCTCGGCCCCGCGCGGGTGGTGAGCCGGATGGACGGCACAACGCGCGGCCGGTCGGCCGCCGCCCGCGGTCGGACCGGCGAGCCGCCACCCTCGTCCAGCACCAGCAATCCCTCCTCCGGGAAGGGCCCGGCCGGGGCAGCGCGCCGGGGGCGGTAGCAGTCGGTCGCCCAGTTGTCATTCGTCGGCCGCCGGTACGGAGCGGCGCCGAGAGCGTAGCCGCCGCTGGGCTCCAGGACTGCCGGCCCTCCTCGTGGACCCGTGCAGCGGTGGGCTCCACGAGGAGAGAGGCGCGGGGGAAGTGAGGGGGCACGGTGGTGGTTCTCTCTCCGGGCGTCAGCCGGCGTTGCCGCCCCGGGGCAGGCCTTTGACGGACTGTCGCTGCGGCAGGAGCAGCAGGCGACGGCCTGTACCGGTGACCAGCCAGCCGATCGAGGGGTGGTTCGTGTCGGGTCCTGAACAGGCCTGTCGGACGGAGAGACAGCGGAAGCGAGTCGCCGAAACAGCCAGTAACAAACATGATCGAACAAATGTGATCGCCGGACGCCAGGAAGCGTGAACGCTCCATGGACTCGCTGTCAAGGCTTCGCGCCGCAGCACGTCATAGCGGACCGGGTCCGGGCACAAGCCGCTCCTGCCGGAAACCGGAACAGACGGACAGGGCTGGCATGGCTGCGCCCCGAGCCGTGCGGGCACAGCAATTGCCTCCTTGAGGTGCAGGAATACCTGGCCGGCACTCCTTCCTCGGCGCCTACGGCACCTCGCTCCGCCCGGCCATGGGCCTCGCCTACCGCCGCCACCTGAGGCAAGTAACGTTGCGAGAACTCTTGACGCGGGTCGGGCGGATGCGTAGACATTGACCGCGCGGTCAGCCCGCGCGGTCATGTCACTGACCTCGCTCGTTTCAGGCACACGCCATGGGAGACTTCATGACAGCAGGCGTGAAGCACGGTATGGGCTCCTCCGCGCCGCGCAGTGAGGACGTGGCCGCCCTGGCCGGCGTCTCACGCAAGACGGTCTCCCGGGTCCTCAACAACGAGCCGTACGTCTCCGCCGAAGCCCGTCGACGCGTCCTCGCGGCCGCCGAGGAGCTCGGCTACCGGCTGAACCACGCCGCCAGGGCACTGGCCTCGGGACGGACCCGGTCCATCGGCGTGGTCGCGCTGGGCACCGCCGGCTACGGAACCGCCTCCCTGCTCGTGGGCATTGAGCAGGCCGTACGAGACGCCGGCTACACACTCCGCGTGGTCAACACACCGGACGGCGACCCGGAAAGCATCGCCGGCGCCGTGGAATTACTCCTGGAGCAGGGGGTGGACGGCGTCGTCGTCTCCGAACCCATTGTCGAAGGAGAAGTCCCGCTCGGTGTCGACGTGCCGGTCCTCTTCCTCG